>NZ_DGMA01000045.1:0-89349 GCF_002388205.1 Achromobacter sp. UBA4530
CGCATCCACACCATACAAGGTTGAGGACGGGGCAGTCCGGAGCGAAGGCTCCGGACCGCAATCGTAGCCCCGCGCACCCAAGCCCCCGCTACGGCGGGCGTCTAAAGAACCCACCTGAATGCCAGCCTCAACGTTCCGCCTTCGAAACCGCCACCGCCAACACCGACCAAATCAACGCTGCCGTTCCAAAACTCACCTTAAGGCAACGCCTCAGGCACCCCAAGCTCCACGGCCAACTTCGTCAACCCATCCCAGATCCGGCTATCAAATTCCACCGAATCCGCATTGACCGCCCGATTCCGAGCTTCGTATTCACCCGGATACTGCACCGACTCAACCCCAGGCTGCGGCTTGCACGCATGCAGGTAGTCGATGAACGCGCCGACTTCCATCGACCGCCAGTCAGTATTGAAGTCCACCTGCGGATCCAGCAGCAGCGCGAACATGTTGTTGGTCGCCACGCCGATGCGCGGATGTTCAGGCTGGATCGTGCCGCCGCCGGACAGCACACCCGCGAGCAGTTCGGCCACCAGTCCCAGCGCGTAACCTTTGTGGCCGCCGAATGGCAACAACGCGCCGGGAGGATCGGTAAAGAGCGCACCCGGGTCAGTCGTCGGATTGCCCTCTGCATCGATCAGCGAGCCTGCCGGCGCCTGTTCGCCCTTGGCAGCCAGCACGCGCGCCTTGTTCACCGCGATCGAGCTGGTCGCCATGTCCACAATGAACGGCGGGCGGCCGCCAGGCAACGGGCCCGCGAAGCACAGCGGGTTTGTGGTCAGGCACGCTTGCGCGCCGCCGAACGGGGCGACGGTGGGCGAGCGGTTGATCACGTTGGTAAAGGCCAGCAGGATCAGCCCCTTGGCCGCCACCATTTCACCGAAATGGCCCATGCGGCCGAGGTGATGGCTGTGACGCAGGGTCAGAATGCACTGGCCGTGTTCCTGCGTGCGCTCGATCGCCTTTTCGATGACCACCTTGCCCACGTATTGACCCAGTCCGTGGTGGCCATCGTAGGCCAGCATGGCGCCGCGGTCGTTGAGGAGTTCGGGGCGGCCGTCGGGCTGAGCCAAGCCCTCGGACAGCACGCGGCGGTAATTCGTCAGGATCGACAGGCCGTGGCTTGTGTAGCCGACGCGGTCGGACTCCACCAGATGTTCGGCCACGTCGCGGGCAATGTCTTCCGGCACGCCTTGTGCCATCAGCACCCGGCGGCCGTATTCGTTGGCTTGGGCTAGCGTGATTTTCATGACGACTCCTTACAGCCAGCCCAGCCAGCGCCAGTACGTCATGCCCATCAGCAGCATCAAGAGGTAGCCGACGATGGTCACGATGATGCCGACCTTGGCGAACTGCTTGGCGTTGAATGTCTCGGTGCCCAGGCACACCATGTTCTGCGGTGCGTTGATGGGCAGGATGAAGCCGTAGCTGACCACGAAGCCAAGCAGCATTGTCATGCCCAGGCGGCTGAAGTCGCCCGGCAGCGTTGCCAGCACCGAGATCAGGATGGGCAGCATGGCCGAGGTCAGCGCGGTGGCGCTGGCAAAGCCCAGGTGGATGACGATCAGGAAGGCCGCCAGGATGGCGAAGATGGCGAGCGGGCCAAGATGGTCCAGGCCGGTGTGCAGCACCACCTGGTTGCCCAGCCACTGTCCTGCCTGCGTCGTGAGCAGCGCCGTGCCCAGGCTGATACCCACGCCGAACACGATCACCGTGCCCCATGGAATACGCGATTGCACGTCTTTCCACGTCATCACGCCAAAGCGCGGCAGCATCAGCAGCACGAGGCCGAAGTAGGTGGTCGAGGTGGTGTCGAACTTGTGCAGCTTGCCTTCGGTGGACCAGAACAGCAGCAGCATGACCGACACGGCCATCAGGCGCTTTTGCGCACCGGTCATGGGACCCAGGTCGAGCAGCGATTTCTCGACGGCCTCCTTGCCGCCGGCGATGCTGTTGCTTTCAGGCGGCAGCAGCTTGAGCACGATGACGATCAGCACGGCCGACATGATCAACGACCAGGGGGCGCCGGCGATCAGCCAGTCCGACCACGCCACTCGTTCGCCCAGCATCTTTTCCATGAAGCCGACCGTCAGCAGGTTCTGCGCGGCGGCGGTCTGGATGCCGACGTTCCAGATGCTGGTGGCCTGGGCCACGATGATCATGATGCCGGCCGCGATGTTCGAGCGCTTGTCCACGCCGAAGGCAGCGATGACGCCTATCATGATCGGCACCACGGCGGCGCTGCGCGCGGTGGCGCTGGGCACGACCAGGCTCAGCACGATCGTCACGGCGATACATCCGATGAGGATGCGGCGCGTGCTGGTGCCCACCTTGGACAGTGTTACCAGCGCGATGCGCCGGTCCAGTCCGGTGAATGTCATGGCGGCGGCAATGAACAAGGCGCCGGTGACGAGCGCCAGCGCCGAGTTCGCAAAGCCCGTCAGCGCCATGCTGATGGCGGCGGACGTGCCGTAGAGAACGTTGGGGTCTTTGATGGTGGGCGCGGTGCCCAGAAGGAAAGCCATCAGCGTCGTGATCATGATGGCGCTGGCTTCGTACGACACGGCTTCGGTGATCCACACGACCACGGCGAACGCCAGGATTGCCAGCATGCGGTGGCCTGCAACGGGCAGGTCTGCGGGCAGGGGCATCATTAAAACGCCGATCATCACGAGGATGCCGGCGATGAGCCCGATTGGAATTTTGGTTTTCTTGGGGGCTTGCGAGGCGGGGACTGCGGTTTCCGCGGCCATATCCTTCTCCGGTTGAGGTCAAACTGACGAAACACCGCCCGCGAGCACGGGGTCAATCAAATCGGTGTGTCGACGCTACAGGATGATCGTGACGGCATTGTGGAAAACCCGTATTGATGAACATCAAGAAGGTGGAGAACAGCGCTTGTGGAAAACTCGTCCTGGGCATTATGCTCGTCGCCCCCCGCGCGGGGCAAGCATGCGAGTGTTGCATCGGCGCGAACCAATCGGATCACGATGCGTGCGGCCGACCCGCGAAAAGAACCGGGATTGGTACGTGAAATGGCGCTAATGCGGGCGCATCAGCCCAAGGCCAGACGCAGCTGTTCGTCCAGATGCAGCGTGGGCGTGACGCGCCATCCACTTTGCGCGTAGCGCAGCCAGCGGCCCAGCACCAGATGCGTCAGCAGGCTGGCATGCGCGGCAACGTTGGCTTCCTGCGGCAGGCCGCCGTCGGTGATGGCGATGCGCAGCGATTGCTTCAACGACGCCTCGATGCGGTCGTTGATGTGGTTGATACGTTCCTGCAGCCGGTTGTCTTCCGTGACCAGTGCATCGCCGGTCAGCACGCGGGTCATGCCCTTGTTGCGCTCCGAGAACGTCAGCAGCATGGAGACCGTCTTGTGGGCTTGAGGCAATCCGTAGGGCTCGGCGGTGGCGATCTGGTTCACCAGCGTGAAGATGCTGGTTTCGATGAACTCGATCAGTCCTTCGAACATCTGCGCCTTGCTTGCGAAGTGCCGGTAGAGGGCGGCTTCGGAGACCTCGAGGCGCGCGGCCAGAGCGGCCGTGGTGATGCGGGACGCGTGCGGCTGCTCCAGCATTTCGGCCAGAGTCTGCAGAATCTGGGTCTTGCGCTCGCCGGGTTTGCTCGCCATGGGAGGGACTGCTTCGCGCAGGATGACGGGTGGAGGGGATGCTGCGAGCCGTCAGCCCCGCAGGGGGCGTCGGCGTAACAATAAATCACTGACGCAGTTTACCCGCAAGTCGACGTAGGCCGGGCGGTGCGAGCGTCCGCGGCCGAAGGGCGTGCCGGGGTGATACACGTGGACCGTCTTCAGGCCGGCCAGACGGGCGCCCCGCAGGTTGGCCAGCGTGTCTTCGACCAGCACGGCGCGGTGGGCGGGAACGCCTTCGCGCGCCAGCACGTAGCGCAGCAGCGCCGCGGAAGGCTTGGGCCGGAACTCGCCATGCAACCGCATGTGCTCGATGGCCCACAGGCTGTCGAACTGGCGCAGGATGCCCAGATGCGACAGGACGGACCGCGCATAGTGCAGCGGCGCGTTGGTCAGCAGGACCTTGCGCCCGGGCAGGCGGCGCAGCTTGTAGGCAAGCGCCTTTTCCGAGCGCATCAACGGCGCGACGTCGAAGTCGTGGCTGCGATGCAGGAATTCGTGGGCGTCGACGCCGTGGTGGCGCACCATGCCGATCATGGTGGCGCCGTAGCGTTTCCAGTACTGTTTGCGCACGAGGTTGGCGGCATCCACGTCCACGTTCAGCGCCTCGGCCACCGCCATGGTCATGCCGTGGTCGATCTTGGAGAAGATGGCGTGCGAGGTGTCGTGGAGCGTATTGTCCAGATCGAACAGCCACAGGCGCTCGGGCGCGCCTGTGGCAATCCCGCGGGAGCGGCGCATCCGCACCGCGGGCCGCAGCAACTGGCGTCGCGCTTGCATCATGACGATCGCGCGGCGCGCCGTGCTGCGGGGGTGTGCGTCATCAGTGCGAGCTGATCATCGTGCCGACGCCCTGGTCGGTCAGGATTTCGAGCAGCAGGCAGTGCGGCACGCGGCCGTCGACGATGTGCACCGAATTGACGCCGTTCTTGGCGGCGTCCAGCGCGGACGAGATCTTGGGCAGCATGCCGCCGGAGATCGTGCCATCGGCAAAGAGCTCGTCGATGGTCTGGGCCGACAGGCTGCGCAGCAGCTTGCCGCCCTTGTCCAGCACGCCCGGGGTGTTGGTCAGCATGAGCAGCTTTTCGGCGCCCAGCACTTCGGCCATCTTGCCGGCGACGACGTCGGCATTGATGTTGTAGGCCGTGCCGTCCTCGCCATAGCCGATGGGCGAAATGACGGGGATGAACTGGTCGTCCTGCAGCGCCTTCACGACGGCAGGCTCGACCATCGTGATGTCGCCGACGAAACCGATGTCGATGGGCTCGGACGGGTTGTCCTTGTTGGCCATCAGCTTCTTCTGGGCCTGGATCAAACCACCGTCCTTGCCGGTCAGGCCGACGGCCTTGCCGCCAACCTCGTTGATCATCATGACGATGTCCTGCTGGACCTGGCCGCCCAGCACCCATTCCACGACTTCCATGGTCTCGGCGTCGGTGACGCGCATGCCCTGGATGAAGGTGCCTTGCTTGCCGATGCGGCGCAGGGCGTCATCGATCTGCGGACCACCACCGTGGACCACCACCGGGTTCAGACCCACCAGCTTGAGCAGCACGACATCGTGCGCGAAGCTGCGCTGCAATCGCTCTTCCGTCATGGCGTTGCCGCCGTACTTGACCACGATGGTCTTGCCGTGAAATCGTCGGATATACGGCAGAGCCTCGGACAGCACGGCAGCTTTGACGGCGGGAGACGAAACGGCAGCAGGGTCGGGGGTGTCGGTCATGGCAGCTAAGTCGGCAGATAAATAACAAAAAAGTTGATGGGCGTTAAAAAAATGCCTGCACAAGAACGCGGTTGGAACGCGCCTAGCGCAAGCATACGACGGATTGTAGTCCCCACAGGTTTCTTATGCTGCAAACCCATGTCCATATGCCCGACAAATAACCGGCATTCAGGTAAATTGGGGGCGTTTTCACAACGGCACGCCCCGCAAAAGGGGGCCTGCCCGAACCTGCGGGACATCGATCCCGGTTTTCACCATAAAAGAGGCAACACATGCGTTTGAACTTTGTCCGTTCCGCCCTGGCGGCGTCGGTCCTCCTGGTTGCCGCCAACGCGGCCCACGCCGAAAAGGTGGTCGTGGGCGCCACGCAGGTGCCGCACGCCGAGATCCTGGAAGTGGTCAAGCCCAAGCTGGCCAAGGAAGGCGTGGAGCTCGACATCAAGGTGTTCAGCGACTACGTGCAGCCCAACCTGCAACTGGCGGACAAGCAACTGGACGCCAACTTCTTCCAGCACAAGCCGTACCTGGAAAGCTTCAACAAGGATCGCAAGGCAACGCTCGTGCCGGTGGCGCTGGTCCACGTCGAGCCCTTCGGCGGCTATTCCAAGAAGATCAAGAGCCTGTCCGACCTGAAGGACGGCGCCACGGTCGCCATCCCCAATGACCCGTCCAACGGCGGCCGCGCCCTGGTGCTGCTGCAGAAGCAGGGCGTCATCAAACTCAAGGATCCGGCCAACATCCTGGCGACCGCCGCCGATGTCGTCGAGAACCCCAAGAAGTTGAAGTTCCGCGAACTCGAAGCCGCCATGCTGCCGCGCGCGCTGGACGACGTGGACCTGGCGCTCATCAACACCAACTACGCGCTGGAAGCCGGTCTGGTGCCGACCAAGGATGCCCTGTTCATCGAAGGCGCCGATTCGCCGTACGCCAACGTGCTGGTCACCCGCAGCGACAACAAGGACGCGCCCGGCATCAAGAAGCTGGTCGACGCGCTGCACTCGCCGGAGGTCAAGACCTTCATCCAGGAAAAGTACAAGGGCGCAGTGGTTCCCGCCTTCTGATGCGCGGCGCGCGGGCGGCTGCAACCGCCCGCACCCTGCGATCCGTGCGCTTCATGTAAGAAACTGGCCGCCCGTTCAACAACGGGCGGCTTTTTATTGGAAGGTGCCAGACACCCTTGTGGCGGCTCATCCATTGGGCGATCTTGCCCGATGGGTGTCAGACACCTTCAGCCATCTTCAAGCCCAAAAAAAATCGCCCGCTTGCAGCGGGCGATTCCTTGGGGCTGCGCTGATGCGGCGGATCAGCCGGCGGCCAGGGCCTTTTCGACGGTGGCGTGGAACTCGGCCTTGTCGTATTCGCCCAGGTACCGCTTGATGATATGTCCCTCTTTGTCGATGAGGAACGCGGTGGGCGTCAGGCGGATGTCGCCGAAGGCGCGCGCGATCTCGCCCTTGGTGTCCAGCGCGACCGGGAACGGCAGCTTGCGGGTTTCGGCGAAGTTGAGCACGAAGTTGGGCGGGTCGTAGTTCATGGCGACCGCGATGGCTTCATATCCCTTGTCCGCATACTCGTTGTAGGCGGAGATGGTGTCGGGCATCTGCTTCACGCAGGTCACACAGCTGGTTGCCCAGAATTTGACCAGCACGACCTTGCCGCGCAGGTCCTGCATGGAGAAGGTCTTGCCTTCCAGCGTGGTGAAGGTGACGTCGGGCGCGGTCTGGGCCGGGCGCATGGCGAACCAGGCGCCGATGCCGACCGCCACGAGAACTGCGAGGGCTACGATGGCTTTTTTCATTTGATGGGCATTGCTTCAACGCCGCTGCTCGTGCCGCCGGTGCCAGCCGCGTTGTCGGTGGCCGGACCGGTTCCGGTTTCGATGGGCGCCTTGCTTTCGGTGGTGGCGGGTTTGGAGCCGCTGCCAGACAGACGGATGGCTTCTTCGCGGCTGATGATTTCAAAGAGCTTGACGACTTTGGTCACGCCGCCGACGTCGGCGGTGGCATTGGCGGCGTATTCGCCTTCGACCTGGGTGACTTTGCCCATCAGGTAGACGACGCCGCGATCGGTGGTGACCGCGATGGTGCCCGAGGGCACGTACTTGGTGTTGAGCAGCGCGGTCTTGACCTTGGAGGTCAGCCAGGTGTCGTTGGAGCGCTGGCCGAACGAGGCGATGGGGCCGACGTTGAGCTGGTTGATGACCTGCTTCACGTTTTCGACGCTTTGCGCGATGGCCGTGGCCTGGTTCTTGGCTTCTTCGGAGGGCACGTCGCCGGTCAGCAGCAGGTGGCCGCCGTAGGCCATGGCGTTGACGCGGGCCGTGTCGCCCAGCTTCTGGGCGATCTGGCTCTGGGCCTTGAACGCCATGTTCTGGTCTTCGAGCTGGACGCCGGACGTGCGGCGGTCGGTGACCACGACCGCCGTGGTGGCGGCGGCCCCGCCCACGATCAAGGGCGCGCAGGCCGTCAGCGAAAGCGCCGCGGTCGATAGCGCGGCGGCAAGCATCAGCGGGCGGACTGCGGGTCTGACGTCAAGAATCATTCGGTGTCTCCAAGCAGAAGAGCGTCGATGCCGTCGCACAGCGCGTGCAGCAGCAGAATATGGACTTCCTGGATGCGCATGGTGCGATCGCTGGGAACACATAGATGGACGTCCATCGGGGTAATGAGTTCCCCCATGACGCCGCCGCCCTTGCCGGTCAGGGCCAGCACGTGCATCTCGCGCGCGCTGGCGGCTTCCATGGCGCGGACCACGTTGGGCGAATTGCCGCTGGTCGAGATGGCCACGAGCACGTCGCCGGCCTGCCCGAAGGCGTTGACCTGCCGTTCATAGATTTCGTCAAAGCCGTAGTCGTTGCCGACTGCCGTGAGAATCGAGGTGTCGGTGTTGAGCGCAATGCCCGCGAGCGGCAGGCGCTCGCGTTCGAAGCGGCCCACCAGTTCCGCGATGAAATGCTGCGCGTCGGCAGCCGAGCCGCCATTGCCGCAAGCCAGAATCTTGCCGTTGTTCGCCAGGGCGCCGAACAGCACGTCCACGGCCACGGCCAGCGGTTCGGCCAGGACGTTCATGCTTTGTTCGTGAGCGGCCATGGCGTCGCGAAAGTGCGACGTCATACGAGAGGTCATATCCATGGGCGCGATTATCTCACGGGGCAGGGCCGCGGTTCTGTCCATGCGCAACGTGGGCGAGGGGGGATGTCACGCCAGACCTGCTGGGTCATGGCAGCCAGAATGCGCCGCGCAGCCAGGCGGGGTCGCCGCTGTCGAAAACCACGGCGTCGAAGCGGGCGGGTGGGACCAGGCCGCCCCAGTGCCGGCGGGCCAGTTCGGGCAGCCAATACGCCGCCGCGCGGGCAAGGCGCGTCTGCTTTTCGGGGCCGATGCTGGCGGCGGCGCCGCCGAAGCGGCTGGCGGCGCGCGCCCGGACCTCGACGAAGACCAGCGTGTCGCCCTCGCGCATGACGAGGTCGATTTCGCCGGCGCGGCAGGCCAGGTTGCGCGCCAGCAGCGTCAGACCCTGAGCCGCCAGCAGGCGCAACGCCGCCGCTTCATGATGGTCGCCGCGCCGCTGGGTGGGCGAGCGGCGCGGGGGCGGGCGGTCGGCAGGCGTGCGCCCGGTGCGCCGCCGGGGTTTTGCGGCGCGGCGGCGTGCCGCCAGGGCAAGTTCGCAGGCCAGGCGCAGGGTGTCGTCCGTCATGGGATTCCGAAAGCAGCGGGCATAGGCGGCTACACTGACATGGTTTTTCGTGTCAGCAGGCAGCAATGAATCAAAACGTCTCACCTCCCATTGCCGGCGATGCCTGGTCCCGCGTGTCGGAACGCGTGGCGGGCCAGCATTGGCCAGCCTCGACGCTGTATGTTGTGGCCACGCCCATCGGCAATCTCGGCGATCTGGGCCTGCGCGCCTGGCACGCCCTGCAACGGGCTGACGTGATCGCTGCCGAGGACACGCGCGCCAGCCGCACGCTGCTGGACGCCTGGGGCGTCAGCACGCCGCTCATGGCGGCGCATCGCCACAACGAGGCCGCCGCGGCGCAAGCCATTTGCGAGCGACTGGCGCAAGGCCAGCGCGTGGCCTTGGTGTCCGATGCCGGCGCGCCCGCGGTCAGCGACCCCGGCGCCCGCGTGGTCCGCGCCGTGCGCGCCGCCGGCTATGCGGTGGTGCCTGTACCGGGCCCCAGCGCCGTGATCGCAGCCCTGATGGGCAGCGGCGTCACCACGGACGAGAACCCTGCCTACGCCTTCGCGGGCTTTGCGCCGTCCAAGGCGGTGGCCCGGCAGCGCTGGCTGCGCCAATGGTGCGCGTTGCCCGCGCCCGTCGTGATGTTCGAATCGCCGCACCGGCTGGCGGCCACCGTTGCGGACCTGCTCGAGGTCTGCGGTCCGGAACGTGAACTGACCGTCGCACGCGAACTGACCAAACGCTTCGAAGAGATCGGCACCGTCAAGCTGGGCGAGGCCGCGGCATGGCTGGCCGCCGATGCGCATCGCGAACAGGGCGAGTTCGTGCTGATCGTCCATGCCGAGGCGGACGCGCCTGAGTCTGACGACGTCGATCCCGCCCACGACGTCCTGCTGGACGCCTTGCTGGAGTCGCTGTCCGTGCGCGACGCCGCGCGGGTCGCGGCCAAAGTCACCGGCCAGCCGCGCGACGTGCTCTACAACCGGGCCCTGACCCGCAAGAAGGGGCAGGAGTAAGCCATGGTGTATTCGACCGTCGTGTCCAACAAGCCTGCCGACCCGCAAGAGCGGCTGACCTATCGCGACATGCCCACGCCGCTCGGTGATCTGCGCCTGGTGGCCAGCCCGAAGGGATTGCGCGGCGCGTGGTTCACCGATCAGGCGCTGCTGCCGCCGCCGGATGGATGGACGCTCACCGATAGCGATCCGTTCCTGGAGCAGGCGCGGCGCGAACTTGACGAATGGTTTGCTGGCGAGCGCCGCCTGTTCGACGTGACGCTCGACCCGGTGGGGACGACCTTTCAGCACCAGGTCTGGCATGCGCTGTGCGCGCTGGAATTCGGCACGCTCACCAGCTACGGCGAACTGGCCCGCACGGTGAACCGGCCCAAGGGCGCGCAGGCAGTCGGCGGCGCGGTCGGCCGCAATCCCATCAGCATCATCATCCCTTGTCACCGCGTGATCGGCGCGGACACCTCGCTGACGGGCTTTGGCGGTGGATTGCCGCGCAAGCAGGCGCTGCTGGCGCATGAAGGCAACCGCTATGTGAGCCGCAGCGCGCACGCGCGCCGGGTGTGCGACGGGCAGGCAGAGCTGCCCTGGTAGCCGTCGTTCCGCTTACTGCGACGCGATCGTCGGCAGGATGCCGATCCGGTCGGACACCAGCGGCACGGCATTGAGCGCGCTTTGGCGATCGGGATACGGACCGATCCGCACGCGGTACAGATTATTGGCCTGTTCCACCGACGCCGGCGGCGCGCCTTCGGCGCCGAGCTGCGTATTGATGCGGCTGACCAGCGACTGCGCGTTGCCGGGCTGGCTGAACGCGCCCACCTGCAGGTAGACGCTGCCCGTGGCGGCGCCGACAGCCGGACGCATCGGGGCGGGGCTGGGCGCGGCAGGCGCCAGGGGCTCGGGCGCGAGAGCCACGGGGGTGGACGTCACCGGCGCCATGACCGGCGTGGAGCCCGTGGCCGATTCCGGTTCCGGCGCGGGGGCCGCAGGCGCGCCTTGCGAGGCCAGACGACGGATCTCTTCGGCCTGGATGGCTTCCACGACCACTTGTCCGCTGCCCGGGCCGATGATGCCCAGCTTGTAGGCCGCGACGTAGGACAAGTCCATGATGCGGTCGCTATGGAAGGGGCCGCGGTCGTTCACCCGCACGATGATCGTCTTGCCGTTGACCATGCTGGTCACCCGCGCGTAGCTGGGGATCGGCAGCGTCGTGTGCGCGGCGGTCATGGCATACATGTCGTAGGTCTCGCCGATCGACGTGGAGTTGCCATGGAATTTCTTGCCGTACCACGAGGCGATGCCGCGCTTCTTGTAGGCCTGGCCGCTGGTGTCGGGTACGTAGCGCTGGCCGAATACGACGTAAGGCCGGTTCGCGCCGCTGGCGTAGGGTTCCAGCTTGGGCACCGCGTCGGGGATCTGGTCCAGGTTCGACGGCGGATTGGCGTCCGGCCCGTCGTCCTTGTAGTAGCCGCCCTTCTTGCGTCCGCCGCTGGTGGAGCAGCCTGCCACGGCGATCGCCAGCAGCAGCATGAAAAGGAAATGAAGCGGGCGGGAAAGCGTCATGCGGTTTCGTCGGGCAGTTGCGTGCGGTGGCGCACCAGCAGCGGGTCGTGGTCGGCAAAGCGCAGCGCCAGTTGCTCCACGATATACACCGAGCGGTGCTGGCCGCCGGTGCAGCCGATGGCCACGGTCAGATAGTTGCGGGTGTCCTGCGTGTACAGCGGCAGCCAGCGTTTCAGGAAGCCTGCGATGTCGTCGATCATCAGGCCCACTTGCTCGTACCCGGCGAGCCACGTGGCCACGGGTTCGTCGCGGCCGGTCAGCGGACGCAGGTTGCGGTCGTAATGGGGATTGGGCAAGCAGCGCACATCGAACACCAGGTCCGCATCCCCCGGCACGCCGCGCTTGTAGGCGAAGGATTCGAACGTCAGCACCAGCGGCGCGCGGTCCGCCTTGATCAAGTCGCGGATCCAGGCACGAAGCTGGCCGGGCGTCAGTTCTGACGTGTCGATGACGTGTTCCTGCTCGCGCAGCGGCGCCAGCAGCTCTCTTTCCAGCGCAATGCATTCGGTCAGCGACGGCGCCGTGCCGCCGCGTTGCAGGCGGTCGGTCAGCGGATGACGCCGGCGCGATTCGGAATAGCGCTGCACCAGCGTGGCCGTGTTGGCATCCAGGAAGACCACGCGCAGGCTGGTGCCCATGGCGCGCAGCGCGGTGACCACGTCGGGCAGTTCGGCCAGTTCACCCGGTGAGCGCACGTCGATTGCGACGGCGACGCGTTCCATGCCGTCATCGCGCGCCTGCGCAATGAACTCGGTCAGGAAACGGACGGGAAGATTGTCGACACAGGTGTAGCTCGCGTCCTCGAGCATGCGCAGCGCGACGGATTTGCCGGAACCGGAAATGCCGGTGACGAGGACGACTTTCAACATGGACATGATTGTGGCACGCTTTTCCAGGACGATGCCGGCGGGATAGCATCTGATATGGCCATAAACTCAGGATCTGCGCCTGTTCCCCGCTGCATGCCCTGACGTAAGCTAGGGGCCGCAGACGCCGCAGTTCCATCGCAGTTCCACTTTTACGCGCCCCGCCATCACGATTCGGGGGGTTGGAATTTGACCTAGATGTTAGCCCTCATTTCCTCTTGTAGTGTTTCACTGCCGCGGTTTTGGGCCTTCCGCAGCGCTTTGGCGGCTGCGGCTGTTGTGTTTATGTCCGCGCCGACGCTGGCGCAGCAGACGGCGCCGCCTACGCTGCAGCCCGACACCATGGCGGCCCGGGTCGCGGCCTGTACCGCCTGTCACGGCGCACAGGGCAGGGCGGGCGCCGACGGCTACTATCCGCGGCTGGCCGGCAAGCCGCAGGACTACCTTTATCACCAGCTTCTGAACTTTCGCGACGGGCGGCGGCAGTACCGGCCCATGACGCACCTGCTGGCCGGCTTGCCCGACGACTACCTGCGCGAGATGGCCGCGTACTTTTCCGAGCAGCATGTGCCGTATCCGGCGCCTGTTCGTGCGGACGTGTCTGCTGCCACGCTGGAGGCCGGTCGCCGACTTGCCAAGGAGGGCGATGCGGCGCGCGGCCTGCCGGCCTGTGCGTCCTGTCACGGCGCGGCCCTTTCCGGCATGCTGCCCGCGATCCCAGGCCTGCTGGGTCTGCCGCGCGACTACATCGGCGCGCAGATCGGAGGCTGGAAGAACGGCCTGCGCCGCGCCGCCGCGCCGGATTGCATGGCCGACATCTCCCACAAGCTCACCCCCAACGATATCGGCGCCCTGGCGGCGTGGCTGTCGTCGCAGCCCGTCGTCGAGCCCTACGTGCCCGACGCCGCGAATTCGGTCCGGCTCCCCGCGGAATGCGGCAGCCAGGCGCAACGCTGAACGGGGCCGCGAATGACGCTGATGAAAAGAATCCTGGTTGTTCTGCTGCTGGTGGTCGTGGTGGCCGCAGGCACGTTGTATTGGCTCGGCACGCGTGACGATGCCAGCACCGGCCCCGCCGTGGCGGCGGCCGACGGCGCGGCGCAGATCGAGCGTGGCCGCTACCTGGCGCTGGCTGGCAACTGCATGGCCTGCCACACCAGCCGAGGGGGCAAGGCGTTTGCCGGCGGCACCCCTGTACCCACGCCGTTCGGCACGGTGTACGGCCCGAACATCACGCCCGACGCGGAGACCGGCATTGGCGCCTGGACGGCCGACGACTTCTGGCAGGCGCTGCACAACGGCAAGTCGAAGGACGGCACGCTGCTGTATCCGGCGTTCCCCTACACCGAATACACACGCGTTACGCGCAGCGATTCGGATGCGCTGTATGCCTATTTGCGCAGCATTTCGCCCGTCAGGCAGGCCAACCGACCGCCCGAGATGGCCTTTCCGTACGACCAGCGGATGCTGCTGGCGGCATGGCGCGCGCTGTATTTCAAGCCGGGAGCGCAAGAAGCCGATCCCGGTCAATCGGTCCAATGGAATCGCGGCCGCTATCTGGTCGAAGGGCTGGGCCATTGCGCGGCCTGCCACACACCCCGCAACAGCCTGGGCGCCACGCGCAGCGGCGACGCGCTGGCCGGTGGCGTGATTCCCGTGCTTGACTGGTACGCGCCGCCGCTGACGAACGACATGCAGACCGGCATGGGGCGCTGGTCGGCGCAGGACATCGCCACGCTGCTCAAGACCGGCATTGCGGCGCATTCGACGGTCAGCGGGCCGATGGCGGAAGTCGTGCTGGGCAGCACGCAGCACCTGACAGAGGATGACGCGCTGGCCATCGGCGTGTATCTGAAATCGCTGCCCGCCACGCCGCCCGCAACCGATGCGCGTGCCGCCGCACCCGCGCCCGCGGCCATGGAGCTGGGCGGCAAGCTGTACAGCCAGCAATGCGCGCAATGCCACCAGGCGGACGGCAAGGGCAGCGGCACGGCGTGGCCCACGCTGGCCGGCAATCCTACGGTGACTGCGCCGTCGCCAGTCAACGCCATCCGCATGGTGCTGGACGGCGGGTACGCGCCCGCCACGGCTGCAAACCCGCGTCCTCACGGCATGCCGCCATTTGGCCAGGTGCTGAACGACAACGACATTGCGATGCTCGTGACGTACATCCGCAATAGCTGGGGCAACGAGGCGGGCGGGGTCAGCGCGCTGGAGGTCAAGCGTGCGCGGGCGTCGTCGACGTTGAATTAGCGCTGATGAAGGCCGCGGGCAGATGTCCCGCGCGCGGCCGGACGGGCGCGCTAGCGCGCGGCGGTCGCCGCGCGGCAGGCTTCGTGCGCCAGATCGCCCAACGTGCGGATCGCGGCCTCGATGCCGGATTCCCAGGGATGCCCGTAGTTCAGACGCAGCGCGCTGCCGAACTGGCCGCTGGCCGAGAAGATCGGGCCAGGCGCCACGCTGATGCCGCGCGCCAGCGCCTGGCGGTGCAGCGACAACGCATCCACGGCGGCGGGCAGTTCCAGCCACAGGAAGAATCCGCCCTGTGGCCGCGTCACGCGCGTGCCGGCGGGAAATGCCTGTGCGATGGCGTCGGCCATGCGCTCCTGCTGCGCCTGCAAGGTCTGGCGCAGGCGACGCAGGTGGCGGTCGTAGCCACCCTGTTCCAGGTATTCGGCAATCGCGCCCTGTGCGGGGCCCGATGCCGACAGCGTCGATGACAATTTCAGGCGTTGCACCTGGTGGGCGTAGCGACCGGCGCTGGCCCATCCGATGCGATAGCCGGGCGCCAGGCATTTTGAAAACGACGAGCAATGCAGCACCAGTCCGCGCGTGTCGTACGCCTTTGCGGGCACGGGCCGCGTCGTGCCGAAGTACAGCTCGCCATAGACGTCGTCTTCGATCAGCGGAATGTCGTGCCGCGCAAGCAGTTCGACCAGTTGCCGCTTTCGGTCGTCGGGCATCAGGCAGCCCAGCGGGTTCTGGAATTGCGTCATCAGCCAGCAGGCGCGCGGTGCGTGACGCAGGATGGCAGCCTGCATCGCGTCCAGGTCGATGCCGGTGCGCGGATGCGTAGGGACTTCCAGCGCTTTCAGGCCAAGTCGTTCCAGCGCCTGCAGCGCACCGTAAAAGGTGGGCGCCTCGACCATGACGGTGTCGCCCGGCTGCGTGACCGCTTGCAGACAGAGGTTCAACGCCTCCAGGGCGCCGTTGGTGACGACGATATCGGTGGCGGGCAGGTTGATGCCGCCGATCAGGTAGCGCAGCGCGATCTGCCGGCGCAGGCGCGGATTGCCGGGCGCCAGGTCTTCGACGGTGTCGCGCGGATCCTGGCGCTTCAGATGCGCGGCCATGGCCTGCGCCAATCGCGGCAACGGAAACAGAAGCGGAGAGGGGAAGGCCGAACCGAGCGGCGTGACGTCACGATTGCGCACCGAGCCGAGGATGTCGAAGATCCGCTCGCTGATCGCCAGTTCGGTGGATTCACCGTCGGGACACGAGGCGCCCGGTTCGGGCGGCAGCGATTCGGCGGGGGCGTTGACGTAATAGCCCGAGCGCGGCTGCGCACGAATCAGGCCGCGCGCTTCGAGCAGGTAATAGGCTTGGAAGACGGTGGAAGGGCTAACGCTGCGCGCGGCGCACGCGTCGCGCACCGAAGGCAGCTTGTCGCCGGCCCGCAGGACGCCGCTTGCGATCGACGCGGCGATCTCGTCGGCCAGGGTTTCGTAAAGGCTCACGATGCCGCAGGGCGACGTTGCGGGCTCATTTGCTGCTTTGGAGGATCGCCATGGCCTGGCGTTCCATAAATTCGCCCAGCGTGTCGATGCCGCGCAGTTTGAGGATCGTGTTGCGCACCGCCGCCTCGACCAGCACGGCCAGGTTGCGGCCCGCGGCCACCTGCAGCATCACCTTGCGCACGGGCAGTCCCAGCATGTCCTGCGTGATGTCCTGCAGCGGCAGGCGCTCGAACTTGTCCTGCGCCGTGGCGCGCACCAGGTGCACGATGAGCTTGAGCCGCATCTTGCGGCGCACCGACGTTTCGCCAAAGATCGTGCGGATGTCGAGCAGACCCAGGCCGCGGACTTCGAGCAGGTTCTGCAGCAGTTGCGGACAGTGGCCTTCGATCATGTTGGGCGCGGTGCGCGAGAACTCGACCGCGTCATCGGCGACCAGCCCGTGGCCGCGCGAAATCAGTTCAAGGGCCAGTTCGCTCTTGCCCAGACCCGATTCGCCGGTGATCAGCACGCCCAGTCCCAACACGTCGAGGAACACGCCGTGCACCGTGGTGGTGGGCGCGAGCTTCTTGCCGAGATAGATGCGCAACAGGTCGATGAGCTGCGCGGCGGCCACCGGCGTGGACAGCAGCGGCACCTGGTGCTGGTCGCACTGGTCGACCAGATCTTGCGGCGGCGTCAGGCCATCGGCCAGCAGAATCGCCGGCACGCCGCCGATCAGCAGCTCGTCCATATGGTGCATGCGGCGGCGCAGGTCGAAGCGCGTGTAGTACGCCAGCTCTTCCTGGCCGAACACCTGGATGCGCGACGGGTGGATCAGGTTCAAGTGGCCGACGAGGTCGGCGGCTGCCATGCCGTCGTCGGGAATCGCGCGGTCTGCGGCGCCCTGGCCCGAGATCCAGTTAAAGGGGATTTTGTCGGCGTTGTCGTCGACGAGTTCCTGCACCGTGAGCATGGCAGCGATTCCGCGTGGGATCAGAGTTGGCCGGTCGTGAGCATTTTGTGGACGATGGCCGGATCGGGCTCGGTGGCCAGGGCCTCGCGCAATGCTTTGTTGGACATCAGCTGGGCGAGTTCGGCCAGGATGTCCAGGTGCTGCTGCGTGGCGTTTTCAGGCACCAGCAGGCACAGCAGCATCGACACGGGCTGTCCGTCGGGCGCGTCGAAGGTGATGGGCTGAGCAAGACGGATGAACGCCGCCAGTGCCTGCTCCAGACCTTTCACACGGCCATGCGGTACGGCCACGCCCTGACCCAGGGCGGTAGACCCCAGGCGCTCACGGGCAAAAAGGCTGTCGAACACGAGGGCGCGTGCCAAGCCGTTGTTGTTTTCAAAAAGCAGACCGGCCTGTTCGAACGCACGTTTCTTGCTCGTGGCGAGCATATCGAGCACGACGTTGCCGGCGGGGAGGATGCGCGACAAATGATTCATCAGGGCATTATAGGGTTATATGACGCACTGCAACAATCAACCGACCCGGGCCTCGGTAGACCGAGATGCCAGCGGGACCACAAGAGCGACAGCATAGTCTGATCGCGATACCTTGTGGACATTCCTGGGGCTGGGAGGGTTCCCCGAGAGGCACGTATCGGACAAAGGCAGGGAAAACGCGAAGAGGCCGTCGGGCGGCAGCGGATAAAACAGGGGGAATTGGGTAGTGCAGGAGGGGAGTTTGCCGATGCCCCGGCTGGACGCAAGGTCTAGCGGGACACCGGGACTTAGGCAGGATCCTGGGATCGCTGTATTGCTAGTCGCTCAGGTGAGCGGTCATGAAGCGCGTTACTGCTGGGGTGGCGAGAGTGTCGCCGCTTGCCGCTTCACGGACTCTGCTGAATGACTCCTTACCTTGTCCTTGTGCTTGATGACCTGACGGTCGACTTTGTCAGCAAGAAGGTCTATGGCTGCATAGAGGTTTTCATCGGTTGCTTCACAATGAATGTCCTTGCCGCTCAGACGCATGGTGATTTCGGCTCTATGCCGCAGGGGCTCTACTGAGAGCATGACCTGGGTATCGATGACGTGATCGAAATGCCGCAGCACTCGCGCCAGTTTGTTCATGACATATTCCCGGATGGCCGGGGTGACGTCGAGGTGACGACCGCAGATGCTCAGGTTCATAGTGTGCTCTCCTTCTAAAAGAGGAAAAAATTGCGCAAAAGGCGCGGTGGGGTCGTAGGCGTTCTCCTTCAATAAGCAGGGTTCGTTTAGCTCTAGTGTATAGACTCGGGCCGATAAAACAAGCTGACCTACCGCAACTTCATGGCATTTTTATGGCTGAGCCCGAGGGCGTATGGCGGTCTATTTTTATGCGTTACGGGGTCTTTCAGGCAGTGGTTACATACGGAAGTGTTCGCCCAGGTACACCCGGCGAACGGCGGGGTCACCCACGATTTCTTCGGGGTGGCCGTCGGTCAGCACCTTGCCTTCGCTGATGATGTAGGCGCGGTCGCAGATGCCCAGGGTTTCGCGCACGTTGTGGTCGGTGATCAGCACCCCGATCCCCCGGCCCTTCAGGAAGCGCACGATGCGCTGGATTTCGATGACCGCAATGGGATCCACGCCGGCGAACGGTTCGTCCAGCAGGATGAAACGCGGACTGGTGGCCAGCGCGCGCGCGATTTCCACGCGGCGGCGTTCACCGCCCGACAGCGAGATGGCGGCGTTGCTGCGGATGTGTCCGATCTGCAGTTCTTCGAGCAGCGATTCCATCTGTTCGTTGATCTTCGGGGTCGACAGGGGTCGGCCATCCGCACCCACTTGCAGTTCGAGCACCGCGCGGATGTTCTGCTCAACCGTCAGGCGGCGGAACACGGAGGCGTCCTGCGGCAGGTACGACAGGCCCATGCGCGCGCGCTTGTGGATGGGCATCGCGGTGATGACGGAGCCGTCGATCTCAATGCGGCCGGCGTCCGCCGGCACCAGGCCGACGATCATGTAGAAGCTGGTGGTCTTGCCTGCGCCATTGGGACCCAGCAGGCCGACTACTTCGCCGCTGACCACGGACAGGGACACGTCCTGCACGACGGTGCGGCCGTTGTAGGTCTTGCGCAGTCCGGTTGCGCGCAGGCTGCCCTGCTTGACGCCCGAAGGGGCGGAGGTCACGGGGGTCGGCACTGAAGGTTGATTCATCGTGGCTGCGATTGGTGTTGCGGGAGAAGCGCTTCAGCGCCCTTTCTTGGCTGCCTGCTGCTTGCGGCATTCGGCGACGGCGGCGTCCAGCTTGGCGCGCGGTTCGGCCAAGGAACGCACGCGTCCACCGGCCGCGGCGGAGTTCGGGCCGCCTTGCGCTTCGTAAGTGCCGGACTTCTCGTTGTAGCGTACCCGTTCGCCGCGAATGGTATCGAACGGTTTCCCACAGACGTAGCGGGTCACGATGGCCTGGCCGATCAGGTCGAACGTGCTATTGGTACCGTCGTATTCGGCGCGCAGGCCCTTGCCTTCGATGAGTTCGAAGTTTTCGGGGCGCTCCTGGCGGATGGTGACGACCTTGCCCTTGTTGGCCGTGGCCGTGCCGTACTGGTTGCCCTTGGCATCCTCGTTCATCTGCAAGGTGTCGGAGGTCAGCGTCATCAAGCCGCGCGTCATGTTGACGTTGCCGGTGAATACGCTTTGTTTCTTCACGTCGTCGTAGTGCAGCGTGTCCGACAGGATCAGCGTGCTGGGCTCTTCGGCCGGCGCGGCCGCTTTCGGTTCCGCCGCGTGGGCCGGCGCAAGCGCGCAGGCCGTCAACAGCACGGCGCCCATCAGGCGGGTCGTCGGGGCGAGGAGGGTCCGAAGGTCGGTCATGGTTTTTTCTGGTCAGTGTTGTTGGCTGGAATTTCGGTGCGGCGTTGCTGTCTGCCTTCCGAACCGGCAATTTCCACGTCGGTCGATGCCGAAACCTGCAATTGGCGAGTCTTGTTGTTGTAGTGCATGCCCGTGCCCTGCATGCGCGAGCGGCCCTTCAGGACCGTGGCAGGCAGGTCGGTGAAGACCACGTCTTCATCGGGCAGGATGATGAGTTGCTGGCTGCGCACGTCCAGCATGTCGTTCTCGGGGTCGGGCTGCCGCAGCACATGGGCGTCGCCTTGCATGACGATGCGCTTGCCGCCTTGTTCCATCACGGCCGTCTTGGACACCGCCACCGTGATCGGATTGGTCTCGCGCTGGCCCACGGCGCGGGGCGCCGTGACGTGATACGAGTCGTCGTCGGGGAAGTGTTCCATGTACTCGCCTTCCAGGCGGTTGATGGGCTTGCCCGTGGGATCTGTGCGCAACATCACGAAATTGCGCGACCACGCATCCATTTCATGGGTGACGCGGCGCGGCGGGTCCACCTGGATGGCGCGTTGCGCGTAATCGGCCGCCCACCACGAACTGGTGACCAGCACCAGCAGCAGGAACAGCGCGATCAGTGAGGGAAAGCGTTCTTTCATCGGGTGCGCCGCGAGGGCGTATTCGTTACGGGCGGAATCACTGGATTGCCCCGGGGCCAAGCAGGCCCGGCGCAGCCAGGAAGGCGCCCAGGCGGCCTTGCGAGGCCAACAGGAGATCGCAGCATTCGCGCACGGCCCCGCTTCCGCCGGGCAGGGTCGAAACCCAATGCGCGGCCTGGCTGACGTAGCCGGGGGCGTTGGGCACGCTGGCGGCAAAGCCCGCGCGCTGCAAGGCCGGCAGGTCGATGATGTCATCGCCCATGTAGCCGGTTTGATTCAGTTGGACACCGCAGCGCTGTGCAAGTTCGGTCAGGGCGGTGCCCTTGTCGCGTACGCCCTGGATGACTTCGGCGATACCGAGTTCGGCCGCGCGGCGCGCGACGATGGGGCCGGAACGGCCCGTGATCAGCGCGACTTTCAGTCCGCCTTCCATCAGCAGCCGCAGCCCGTGGCCGTCCAGCGCGTGGAAGCGCTTTTGCAGTTCGCCGCCTTCGCCGTAATAGAGGCTGCCGTCGGTCAGCACGCCGTCCACGTCGAAGACCATCAGGCGCACAGCCGCGGCGCGTTCGCGCACGATGGCGGGGATACGGGCAAGCACCAGCGCTTCGGCTGGGTGATTCAGGGAAGCAGAGAGGTTCATAGTCATACCACTTTAGCGGCCATCAGATCGTGCATGTGCAATGCGCCGACCAGCGCGCCGTCATTGTCCATCACCAGCATGTGATTGAGCCGTTGTTCGTCCATCTGCCGGGCGGCCTCGACGGCCAGCGCCTCGGGATTGATGCTGCGTGGCGATCGCGTCATCCCGGCCTCGACGGTCAGGCTGCGGATGTCGCCGTGCCGCGCGATGAGACGGCGCAAGTCGCCGTCGGTAAAGATGCCCAGCGGGCGGTGCTGCGTGTCGGTCACGACCGTCATGCCCATGCCCTTGGCCGACATGACCTCCAGGGCCTGCGACACCGAGGTGCCCGCCGTGACGATGGGCAGGGCCGTTCCCTCGCGCATGACGTCGCGCACATGGGTGAGCAGCCGGCGGCCCAGCG
Organism: Achromobacter sp. UBA4530; assembly: GCF_002388205.1. NCBI lineage: Bacteria > Pseudomonadati > Pseudomonadota > Betaproteobacteria > Burkholderiales > Alcaligenaceae > Achromobacter > Achromobacter sp. UBA4530. The sequence continues at coordinate 21,688 of NZ_DGMA01000045.1, forward strand.
CGCCGCCCGGATGCGAGCGGGCAAAATCCTGCGGCCCGAATCCGCGCGCTTCCAAGCAGGCGACGGCCAGGGCGTCGCCCAGTGCCAGCGCGGCCGTGGTGCTGGCGGTGGGCGCCAGGTTCAGCGGGCAGGCCTCTTGCGCCACGCTGGCATCCAGGTGGATGTCGGCCTGGCGGGCCAGTTCGGATTGCGGGTTGCCGGTGATCGCCACCAGGCCGGCGCCCATGCGGCGCACCACGGGGAGGATGGTCAGCAGTTCCTCGCCCGAGCCCGAATAGGAAATGGCGATGAGGACGTCGTCGCGGGTGATCATGCCCAGGTCGCCATGGACGGCCTCGGCGGCATGCACGAAGAAGGCAGGCGTGCCGGTCGAGGCCAGCGTTGCGGCGATCTTGCGGGCAATGTGTCCCGTTTTTCCGATGCCGCTGACGACCACTCGGCCGCGGCAGGCGAGCAGCAGGTCGACGACCCGCGTGAAGCTGTCATCCAGCCGGGCGGACAGGTCCAGCAGGCCCTGGCTTTCGATCTGTAGCGTTCTGCGCGCGGATGCCAGCGCGGTGCCGGACGATGAGGTGGGATGGTCGGTCATGGGCGGATTTTAATCGCAGTATGCTAGTTTGCCCCGCGCAGGGGCGTATGGCATGCTGGCGAGTCTTTCAACGGCTTTCAAACTTTCCTTCCAGGCCCGCTCCATGTCCAGCATTTCCAGTCCCGTCCTTGGCACGCCACTGTCCCCCTTGGCCACCCGCGTCATGCTGCTGGGTTCCGGTGAGCTGGGCAAAGAGGTCATCATCGCCCTGCAGCGTCTGGGCGTCGAAGTCATTGCGGTGGATCGGTATGCGGACGCCCCGGGCCATCAGGTGGCGCACCGGGCGCATGTGGTCTCGATGACAGACCCGCAAGCCCTGCGGCAGGTCATCGAGCAGGAGCAGCCGCACGTTATTGTCCCCGAAATCGAGGCCATTGCCACCAGCCTGCTGGTGGAACTGGAAGCGGCCGGCGTGGCGCGCGTTACCCCGACGGCCCGCGCGGCCCAGCTCACCATGAATCGCGAGGGTATCCGCCGCCTGGCGGCCGAGACCCTGGGTTTGCCGACCTCGCCGTACAGCTTCGTCGACACCGAGGAAGAACTGCGCCAGGCCATCGACGGCGGCATCGGCTATCCGTGCGTCATCAAGCCGGTCATGTCGTCCTCGGGCAAGGGCCAGTCGGTCATCAAGAGCGCCGACGACGTCGCTTCCGCCTGGCGCTATGCCCAGGAAGGGGGCCGGGTCGGGGGCGGCCGCGCCATCGTCGAGGGGTTCATCCGCTTCGACTACGAAATTACGCTTCTGACCGTGCGTGCCCGCGGCGCCGACGGCCAGGTCGAGACCCGGTACTGCGAGCCCATCGGCCACAAGCAGGTCGACGGCGACTACGTCGAAAGCTGGCAGCCGCACCCCATGTCGCCCGCAGCGCTGCAGCGCGCTCGCGACATCGCATTGGCCGTTACGTCGGAGCTGGGCGGCCTGGGTATCTTCGGCGTCGAGCTCTTCGTGGCGGGCGATCAGGTCTGGTTCTCGGAAGTCAGTCCGCGTCCGCACGACACCGGCATGGTCACCATGATTACGCAGGTGCAGAACGAATTTGAACTGCACGCCCGCGCGCTCCTGGGGCTGCCTGTCGACCCCAGCCTGCGCCAGCCGGGCGCCAGCAGCGTCATCTATGGCGGCGTGGAAGCCAAGGCCGTGACTTTCCACGGCGTGGCCGAGGCGCTGGCCGAGCCCGGCACGGACATCCGACTCTTTGGCAAGCCTGAATCCTTCGTCAAGCGCCGCATGGGCGTGGGGCTGGCCGTGGCCGAGGACGTTGCCGCCGCCCGCGCCAAGGCCAAGCGCGTGTCGGCCGCCGTGACCGTCAAGGCCGGCTGACCGCGCTGAACCAACGCCGCTGAGGGGATAGCGCCCGCCGTTCCCGCCGCTTTTTCCCCCGAAGTAAGCCACCCGCCACCCGGCCGGTGGCTTTTTTGTTGTCCGCCGCCACCCGCCAGGTGTTGTATGGCTGTCACGTTCGGCGGCTAATTTGCCCTGCGTGTCCTCTGAATGACGTTCGTTTGCGCCCTTGCCCCTGCGGCAAGTGTGGTTTGCGCTTTCTCATCGTTTGTTCGATAATTTCAGAAATTTCTGAAATCAACGTAACTGCATATGTCGTGCAGCGCGTCGTTGTGTTACCGGCTGATCCTCATGGCGCTTTCCCCCCAAATTGAACGTTTTGTCCTGCACTTCGGTGAAATGGGCAGCCGCTGGGGCGTGAATCGCACGGTCGGCCAGATCTACGCCCTGCTTTTTCTCGCGCCGCAGCCGCTCAATGCCGACGACATCGCCGAAGCCCTGGGCTTTTCGCGCTCGAACGTCAGCCTGGGCCTGAAAGAGCTGCAGTCCTGGCGCCTGGTCAAGCTGATCCATCAGGTGGGCGACCGCCGCGACTACTTCGAGACGCCCAAGGACGTCTGGGAAATCTTCCGCATCCTCATGGAAGAGAAGCGCAAGCGCGAAGTCGATCCCACCCTCACGCTCCTGCGCGACACGCTGCTGGAGTCGCCGTCCGGCGCGGACGAGGCTTACGCGCAACAACGAATGACCGAAATGCTGGAGCTCATCGAACTATCCACGGGGTGGTTCGATGAGGTTCAACGGCTGCCGCCCGAAACCCTCCAAAGCCTCATGAAACTTGGTTCCAAGGTGCAGAAGGTGTTGGGATTCGCCGGCAAATTGCGGGGCAAGGGCTGACCCGTCACGCCTCGATTTTTCAGGAAACCTCTATGAAGTTGTATGCAACGCCCCTAACATGGCGCGTCAGACGGCCTGGGAACCATGCCGGTTGCCGCAGCGCGTCGACGCCTTGGGAGCAGCCTCATGATTGATCTCGATGTCGTGAACCTCTCGCGGTTCCAGTTCGCCGCGACTGCGCTCTACCATTTCATCTTTGTCCCGCTCACGCTTGGCCTGTCGTTCATTCTGGCCATCATGGAAAGCGTGTATGTCATGACCGGACGCGCCATCTGGAAAAAGATGACGATGTTCTGGGGCACGCTATTCGGCATCAACTTCGCGCTTGGCGTAGCCACCGGCGTGGTGATGGAGTTCCAGTTCGGCATGAACTGGTCCTACTACAGCCACTACGTCGGCGACATCTTCGGCGCGCCGCTGGCGCTTGAAGGGCTGATGGCGTTCTTCCTGGAAGCCACCTTCGTCGGCCTGTTCTTCTTCGGCTGGAACCGCATGTCCAAGGTCAGCCACCTGGCCGTGACCTGGCTGGTTGCCTTCGGCACCAACTTCTCGGCCCTGTGGATCCTGATCGCCAACGGCTGGATGCAGAATCCGGTCGGCGCGATCTTCAACCCCGACACGATGCGCATGGAAATGACCGACTTCGCCGCGGTCATCTTCAACCCGGTCGCGCAAGCCAAGTTCGTGCACACCGTCAGCGCCGGCTACGTGGCGGGCGCCATGTTCGTCATGTCGATCAGCGCCTGGTATCTGCTGCGCGGCCGTCATATTGATCTGGCCAAGCGCTCGATGGCGGTGGCGGCCAGCTTCGGTCTGGCCGGCGCCCTGTCGGTGGTCGTGCTGGGTGACGAAAGCGGCTACCTCACCACCGAACACCAGAAGATGAAGATCGCGGCCATGGAGTCCATGTGGCACACCGAGCCCGCGCCTGCGTCGTTCAACCTGTTCGCCATCCCGAACCAGGCCGAGCGCCGCAACGATTTCGCGATCGAGATTCCCTACGTCATGGGCATCATCGGCACGCGGTCGCTGACCACGCCGCTGCTGGGGATCAACGACCTGATCCTGCGCGCCGAGAATCGCATCCGCGACGGCATGGTGGCGTACGAGGCCCTGCAGAAGATCCGCGCCAATCCCAAGGACGTCGATGCCCGCATGGTGTTCGACAAGACCTGGCCGGACCTGGGCTACGCGCTGCTCGTCAAGCGTCACCAGCCCGACATCAGCAAGGTCACCGAGGCCGACATCAAGCAGGCCGCGATCGATACCGTGCCGACCGTGGCGCCGCTGTTCTGGGCGTTCCGCATCATGGTCGCGGTGGGCATGTACCTGATCGTGTTCTTCGGCGTCGCGTTCTGGCTTGCCTCGCGCGGCCGTCTGGACAAGCGTCCGGCGCTGCTCAAGGTGGCGTTGTGGAGTCTGCCGCTGCCGTGGGTCGCCATCGAGAGCGGCTGGTTCGTCGCGGAATACGGCCGCCAGCCCTGGGTGATCGAAGGCGTGCTGCCGACGTATTACGCGGCATCGGGCCTGACGATGACCGACCTCGTCATCAGCCTGTCGATCTTCCTGGTGCTGTACACGATCCTGCTCATCATCGGCGTGAAGGTCATGCTGCATGCCATCAAGGCCGGACCGAAATCCGACGGGCCGGCGCCGGGTGATGCCGCCGCCGATCCGGTCCACGCCGCCGTGCGCGCGTAAGGGGAGAAACGCAAATGGATACCCTGATTCCTTTTGACTACGGCACGCTGCGCGTGGTGTGGTGGGTGCTGCTGGGCGCATTGCTCGTCGGCTTTGCCGTCATGGACGGCTTCGACCTGGGCGTGGCGGCGCTGTTGCCGGTGGTCGCCAAGACGGATGCCGAGCGCCGCATCGTGATCAACGTGGTGGGGCCGGTCTGGGAAGGCAACCAGGTCTGGCTCATCACGGCGGGCGGCGCCATCTTCGCCGCGTGGCCGTTGCTGTATGCCGCCTCGTTTTCGGGCTTTTACCTGGCGATGATGCTGGTGCTGCTGGCGTTGATCTTGCGGCCGGTCGGGTTCAAGTACCGCAGCAAGATGGAAGGCACGCGCTGGCGCAACCGTTGGGACGCCGTGCTGTGCTTCTCCGGCGTGGTGGCTTCGCTGGTGTTCGGCGTGGCCATGGGCAACGTCATTCTCGGTGTGCCGTTCACGTACGACGCGATGACGCTGCGCCCCATCTATGAAGGGCACTTCTTCCAGCTGTTCATGCCGTTTGCCCTGCTGGCCGGCGTGCTGAGTGTGGTGATGCTGGCCATGCACGGCGCGGTGCTGCTGGCCTGGCGCACGGATGATCCCGTGTCCTCGCGGGCGCGAAACTGGGGCCGCCTGTGCGCGGTGCTGACGGCGGCGCTGTTCGTGGCCGGCGGCTTCTGGGTGGCGGGCGGCGTGCCGGGCCATGCGATCACCAGCGCGGTCGACATGGGCGCGCCGTCGGATCCGATGCTCAAGACCGTGTCGGTGCAGACCGGCGCCTGGATGGCCAACTACGCGAAGTGGCCGTGGATGTGGATTGCGCCCGCGCTGGGCGTGGCCGGCGCCGTGCTCGCGGCCCTGCTGCTCACTGTGCGCGCCAACATGCTGGCATTCCTGTCGTCCTCGGCGTCCATTGCCGGCGTGATCCTGACGGTGGGTTTCTCGCTCTTTCCGTTCATCATGCCGTCGTCGACGAATCCGAAGGCCGGCCTGACGATCTGGGACGGCTCGTCCAGCCACCTGACCCTGTGGATCATGGTGATCGCGGTCGCCATCTTCCTGCCCATCGTGACGCTCTACACCGGCTGGGTGTATCGCGTCATGCGCGGCAAGGTCACCCATGAAACGGTGGGCGATTCGCCCAACTCGTACTGATAAAGGAGCCTCCACCATGTGGTATTTCTCGTGGATCCTTGGCCTCGGCCTGGCGTGCGCATTCGCCATTCTCAATGCGATGTGGTTCGAGCTGCGCGAAGGTCAGACGCATGACCCGAAAGCCAGCCGCGACGTCGAGTGAGTAACGGCGCAAGCAGCCTCGAGCACGACCCGTCAGCGTCTCTGCAGAAGCCGCCGCGCGAGCAGTCGCGGTGGCTGATGGGGCTGGCCCGGTCGGCTCGGTTCCCGCTGATGCTGGCGGGCGCCGCGCCGCTGATCAGCGGCGCCTTGCTGATCGTGCAGGCCTGGCTGCTGGCCAGGGTGCTTGATTCGGCCATCGTCGGTCATGTGCCGCGGCACGAACTGATAGGCGGCATCGCCGCCATCGCAGGGCTGATGCTGGTGCGCGCATGCATCACCTGGGCGGGCGAGCGCGCGGGCGCGGATGCGTCCGAACGCATCAAGCGCCACGTGCGCCAGTCCCTGTTCCAACGCCTGGTGCAGAAGGGCCCTTACTGGAGCCGCGGCAAGGCGTCGGGTGAACTGGCGAGCGCCGTGGTCGACCAGGTAGAGGCGCTGGATGGCTTCTTTGCCAAGTACCTGCCCGCGATGGCCGCGGCGGCAATGCTGCCGGTGGCCTTCTCGGTCGTGCTGCTGCCGGTGGATGTGATCGCCGGCCTGGTGCTGTTGATCACCGCGCCGCTGATTCCGCTGTTCATGGCGCTGGTGGGGTGGGGGGCGCAAGGCGCCAGCCGCCGTCACCTGCGTGCCTTCGCCCGCCTGTCGGGCTTTTTCGCGGACCGCCTGCGCGGGCTGTCCACCCTGAAACTGTATGGGCGCGCGCAGGCCGAGGCGCAGTCCGTCGTGGCGGCCAGCGATGCGCTGCGCCAGCGGACGATGTCGGTGCTGCGCATCGCGTTCCTGTCGTCGGCCGTACTGGAATTCTTCGCCGCGCTGGGCGTGGCGGGTGTTGCGGTGTACATCGGCCTGACGTACCTGGGATTCCTGGACGCGCGCTGGTCACCGCTGACCTTGCAGGCCGGACTGTTCTGCCTGTTGATGGCGCCCGAGGTCTATGCGCCGCTGCGCCAGTTTGCCGCCCACTATCACGACCGCGCGACGGCGCTGGCTGCCGTGACGCAGATCGCCGTCCTGTTCGATGGCCTGCCGCAAGCCGATGCCGAAGACACGTCCGCACTGCGCGGCCAACCCGCGCACGCGGGCAAGGGCGCGGTGGTCACCGTGGAAGGTCTGCGCGCCGAGGCGCCGGGCCGTGGCCAGCCGGTGCTCGCAAATGCTGCCCTGGTCCTGGCGCCGGGTGAGCACGTGGCGCTGATGGGACCGAGCGGCGTCGGCAAATCCACGCTTATCGAGGCCATCGCCCGTCTGCGGCCGGCCAGCGGCGAAATCCGCATCGATGGCTTGCCGCTGGCGCAATGGGATGAAGCCGCCTTGCGTCAGCGCGTGGCGCTGATCGGCCAGCGGCCGCAGTTGCTGGCCGGATCGATCGCCGACAACATCCGGCTGGGCCAGCCCGGCGCCACGGATGCACAGGTGCAGGACGCCGCGCGCCGCGCCTGCGTGCTGGAATTCACGCAAGACCTGCCGCACGGCCTGGACACCGCACTGGGCAGCCGCGGCCATGGCTTGTCCGGCGGACAGGCGCAGCGCGTGGCGCTGGCCCGTCTGTTTCTGCGGGACCCTGGCCTGATCCTGCTGGACGAACCTACCGCGCATCTGGATGAAGCGACGCAGGCTCGGGTGCTGGACGAGATCCTGCGATTCTCCGCTGGCCGCACCCTGGTGCTGGCGACGCATTCGCCGGCGGTGGCCGCGCGATTTGGCCGGGTGGCGCGCGTCGCCAACGGCACGGTGAAAGACGCATGAAGAATCTGTTGTTGCTCCTGCCCTTGTACGCGCGCCGCAAAGGCGGGCTTTTACTCGCATTGTTCTGTGCGCTGGCGACCGTCGCGGCCGGCGTCGGATTGCTGGGCGTGTCGGGCTGGTTTCTGACCGGCGCGTTCCTGGCCGGCGCCGGCAGCGTATTCAACCTGTTCGCGCCCTCCGCGCTGGTGCGCGGGCTGTCATTCCTGCGCATCGTGTCGCGCTACGCCGACCGCGTGGTCGGGCATGCCGCCACCTTGCGCCTGCTGGCGGATCTGCGCGCCACGGTGTTTGCGGCGCTGACCCGGCTGACGCCGCGCCAGCTTTCGCGTTATCGCAGCGGCGATCTGGTCGCCCGCATGACGAACGACGTCGATGCGCTGGATACGGTATTTCTGTTTGTGCTGGCGCCGCTGGCCACCGCAATACTTGCCGGGGCGGTGCTCACCGCCGTGCTGGGGCAATGGGTACCGGCCGCGGCGCTGATTTTTGCATTGGCCCTGTTGACCGCGTGCGTGGTGGTGCCCTTGTGGCTATTGCGCGCGGCGCGCAAACCGGGCGTGTCGGCGCAGGAAAGTGCGGCAGGATTGCGCGCGGCCACGCTGGACGCCGTGGAGGGGCACGCGGACATGGTTGCCCTGCATGCGCAGGAGCAGACGCTGGCGCACTTCGAGCGTCTGTGCGAGGCAAGCGCTCTGGCGCGACGCAGCCAGGCTCGGGTGGCGGTGCGCGGACAATGGTTCCTGCAGGTGGCCGCAGGTGTGGCGGTGTTGGCGCTGCTGTGGTTCGGTCTCGCCGGGCTTGAGTCGGGACGGATCGAAGGCCCTCTCCTGGCCGGTCTGCTGCTGGCCGTCATCGGCATCTTCGAGGTTGCCGGCCCGATCATGCGGGGCGCATCCCGGATGGGTTCCGCGATGTCGGCGGCGGCGCGCATCCGCGAGATCACGCAAAGCGAACCCGACATGCAGGATCCGGCGATGCCGCGCCCGCTGCCCACAAACGGTGCGTTGGAGCTGGCGGGTGTGCGCTTTGCGTACCCGGCCCGCGCAGCAGGCGACAGTGCGCCGGTGCTGCAGGACGTCAACCTGCGGATCGAGCCGGGCGAACGCGTGGCGATCGTGGGCGCAAGCGGCGCGGGCAAGTCCACGCTGCTGCATCTGATCCTCAGGCTCGAGGATCCGCAGGGCGGGCAGGTCCGGTTCGGCGGTCGCGATGCGCGCGAATGCGCACAGGCGGACTGGCATCGGCGGATCGTCCTGCTGTCGCAGGACGCGCCGGTGTTTCTGGGTACGCTTCGCACCAATCTGTTGATCGGCGATCCCGAGGCTGACGATGCCGCGTTGTGGCGCGCCCTGGATGCGGCACGACTTGGCGATTTCGTGCGCGGCCTGCCCGATGGCCTGGACACGTGGGCCGGCGAGACGGGTTCGCAGTTGTCGGCCGGGCAGGCACGGCGCCTGTGTCTGGCCAGAGCCTTGCTGGCGCCTGCCGCCGTCATCGTGCTGGACGAACCGACCGCGGGATTGGACGCCGCGGCCGAGGCCGCGTTCTTCGCGGATCTGGAACACGCGGTGCGCGGACGCACCGTGGTGCTGGCCACGCACGCCGCGTTGCCCGACGGCGCGGTACATCGTTGCCATGTGTTGCGCGATGGGCAATTGCATGACATGTCATCGCGCGCGGCAATCCTGGCTTAAGCGCAGCGGCGCGGTTATAGTTCGCCTTGCTTCAATTCTTCAGGGCCGATTCCATGCAGACCGACAACGCCGAGTTCATCCGGCGCACCATCCGCAGCGTTCCGGACTGGCCCCAACCCGGTGTCACGTTCCGCGACATCACGCCGGTGCTGCAGGACCCTCGTGCGTTCCGTGTCCTGATCGATCTCTTCGTCTATCGCTACATGCGCCAGCGCCTGGATCTGGTGGCGGGTGTGGACGCGCGCGGCTTCATCGTGGGCAGCGTGCTGGCTTATGAACTGAATCTGGGGTTCGTGCCCGTGCGCAAGAAGGGCAAGCTGCCCTATCGCACGGTGGCCGAGGAATACTCGCTGGAATACGGCAATGCCGCCGTCGAGATGCATACCGATTCGGTCCGCACGGGCCAGCGCGTCCTGCTGGTGGACGATCTGATCGCCACCGGGGGCACCATGCTCGCGGCCATCAAGCTGCTGCAGCGCCTGGGCGCCAACGTGGTGGAAGCCGCCGCCATCATCGACCTGCCGGATCTGGGCGGCTCGGCCAAGGTGGCCGCGACCGGCACGCCGCTTTACACGGTCTGTCAGTACGGCGCGGACACGACGCCGTAGTCCGTGTTGTCGTGATGGCGCCGCAGCTCGGCGCCGCCCTTCGGTGCTGTCCTTCAGCACCGTCCTTCAGCACCGTTTGCTAGTTACGCCTCCGACAATCGGGGCTGGATGAAGTCCAGGAACGCCTTCGTCTTGGCGGGCAGCATGCGCGAAGGCAGCAGCGCAAACAAGGGCAGGGGGGTCAGACTCCATTCCGGCAACACGCGCACCAGGCCCGTCTGCTTGATGGCGCGCTCCATCGCATCAAACACCAGCAGCGGCGTGATGCCCAACCCCTGGCCGGCCAATCGCCCCAGCATCCCCACGTTATTGGCCGACAGGCGGCCAGACACCTGAACGCGTTCCACTTTGTCGCCCGAATGGAGCATCCAGAAGGACGACTCCTCGCGCATGGTTGGACGCAGGCATTCGTGGTGCGTCAGGTCCGCCGGCACACGCGGTTCTCCATGGCGCGCCAGGTACTCGGGCGACGCATAGAGCTGGTGCGCCATCAGCACGATCTTGCGCGAGATGAGGCTGGAATCGGGCTGCTGCCCAAAACGCAGGATCAGGTCGAACGGATTGCTGATGGGATCGATCGGGCGCATGCTCAAGTCGAAGTCGCACTCGATATCCGGATGCTGTTCGCGGAACTCGCGGATCACGGCGGGCAGGAACAACTGCGCAAGACTGGTGGGCAGCGAGATCCGCAGGCGCCCCTTGGGCTGCACTGCCATGTCCAGCAACTGATCGTGCGCGATGCGCGCCTCTTCGACGATGTGACGGCAGCGTTCGAAATAGATGGCACCTGCTTCGGTCAGGTCGATCTTGCGGGTGCTGCGATTGAGCAGCCGCATGCCGACGCTGCGTTCCAGTTCGCTGACCCGGCGCGACAGTGTGGAAGTCGGGATATTCAGGGCTTCGGCGGCGTGGCTGAAGTTCTTGCGCTTGGCGACCTCGACGAATAGCGCGATGTCGTTAAGCTGGATGTCCATGAATGCCCTCGAGACTCAAATTTCCATTTCTGGCAGATTCGTATGATAAATGGAATTATTGTCCCGCCAGTAGAAATGTCTATTTCTCCGGATTGCACAACAGTTCCATCGCGCGATGCGTTCAGATTGCGTTACCTAGCTTGCGCGAAACTGAATGAAGTCAGCGCCTGCGCGCATGGTGCATCAGTCTGGCGAGCAGGTTCATATGCCGTGTCCCGCACGGATACGACTTGCAATTGTCCCATCCGTGCAAATATGTTCACCAAATTAAGGGTTTTTACTAGGGCCTAATAACCAGATACTTCGTCCCAGCAATCAAATTGTCATATCGAATGCCGCCAACCCGGCGCAAGACGATGTGCAACGTTTAGGATGGAGTCATCTCAATGAAAGCCCTAGCAACCGCACTCATGGTTACCGCTACCCTGGTCGGCATGTCCGCCGCTCACGCCGATGGCAAGACGCGTGAACAAGTCCAGCAGGAACTGCAAGCCGCCAAGGCCGCAGGCACCGTCACCTTTGGTGAACTGGACTATCCGCCCGCCGTCGCCCAGACCACCAGCCTGTCGCGCGAACAGGTTCAGCAGGAATTGCAAAGCGCCAAGGCCGCAGGTCAGGTGACGAGCGCTGAACTGGATTACCCGCCCAAGACCGTGGCTCAGACCGCCGGCAAGAGCCGTGCAGAAGTCCGCCAGGAATTGGCCGACGCCAAGGCGCGCGGCGAATACACGTTTGGCGAACTGGACTACCCGCCCAAGGGCCGCTGATTTCCAGCGCTGGCGCGCCGCGCCGCCCCGCAGGTCACCGAAAGAACCCCTTGTGACGCCGAGGGGTTTTTTTGCGCCCCGCGTTTTCATCTGTGCGGAAACAGTGTGGCGTTTACGCCGCACAACTATTCCGCCCGCACTACATATGTTGCCGGCAGGAAGGGCAAGGAAAGCCGCATCTGATCTCGCGACATTCTGATGCGAGCAATGATTCATATTTGAGATCAAGGCCTTAGTGAGCTTTTTGGAACAAGGCGAGCCTTCAGTTTCGCGTCATTATCCCAGCCATGGAAAGTAGTTCGTCGAAATCCGGGTTACTACGAGCTGCTACAAGCCGGACACTACGCCCAGTGCATCGCCGCTCGATTCAACGTTGCGGCATGCGAGGGCCCGCGGTGTTCGGCGGCGCCCCGCAATGCGCCTTTCATCTCGCCATTTTGGGGATTCAAATGAAGAAGACGTTTCTGGCCGTCGCGTTGCTGACCGGCTTTGCCGGCGCCGCGCAGGCCGCCGATTCCGTGACGCTGTACGGCTTGATCGATGCTGGCCTCGGTTACGAAAAAGTGAAGTTCAAGGGCAATTCGCAGAGCCGCATCGGTGCGGTTCAGGGCGTGAGCAGCGGTTCGCGCTTTGGCCTGCGCGGCACGGAAGACCTGGGCGACGGCCTGCGCGCCGTGTTCACGCTGGAAGGCGGCTTCGGTCCCCTGAACGGCAAGTCGCTGCAGAACGACCGTCTGTTCGGCCGCCAAGCGACGGTTGGCCTGGACAGCGATTCTTGGGGCCGTCTGGAATTCGGCCGTCAGACGAACCTGGCGTCGAAGTATTTCGGCTCGATCGACCCGTTCTCGATCAGCTACAACAACGCCAACATGGGTACGACGTTCGGCAGCGCCAACACGATGCGCCTGGACAACATGGTCCTGTATCAAACCCCCAGCCTGGGCGGTTTGAAGGTCGGCCTCGGCTACGCGTTCAGCGCGGACGACACCGTCACGGACACGACGCAGAAGGGCTTCGCCACGGGCAACAACAACCGTGTGATCACCGCGGGTGTGCAATACGTCAACGGCCCGCTGAATCTGGCGGCCGCCTATGACCGCTTCAACCCGTCCAACGACCGCGTCGGCGGCAAAGACGCAGCGCGCATCCAGGAATACATCGTCGGCGGTTCGTACGACTTTGAAGTCGTGAAGATCGCGGCGGCTTTCGGCCAGACGCGTGACGGCTGGTTCGTCGGCCAGAACATGGGCACGACGCCCGACGGCATGAACAAGCTGGGCTCGTTCAAGCTGGCTGATGGCTTCCGCGCCAATTCGTACATGATCGGCGCCACCGTGCCGATGGGCCGCCACGCCGTGTTCGGCTCGTGGCAGCGCGCCACCGCCAGCAACGACAAGCTGACCGGCGACGACGCAACGTTCAACGTGTACAGCCTTGGCTACACGTACGACTTCACCAAGCGCACGAACCTGTACGCGTACGCCTCGTATGGCGACAACTACGCGTTCCAGCACGACGCGACCGACACGGCTGTCGCCGTCGGCCTGCGCCACCGTTTCTAAGCGTCAGGACGTCCGGCTGGACCTTGCTGAATGTGCGGGCCATTCTCCGTGGACCGCTGAGTGACAGCGAACCCCCCCTAGATCGGGTTCAGCCGGGCGCGCCTTGCGCACAGAAGGGAAGGGCCTCCGCAAGGAGGCCCTCTCGCATTCAGGACACCTGAATCGCGGCGGCTACAGGAAGAGCTTGTACGCCGGGTTGTCGGTTTCGTTCCAATGCGGATAGCCCAGTTCCGCCACGAAGTTGCGGAACTGCTTCTTGTCCGCCGGCGGCACCTGGATGCCGATCAGGATGCGGCCGTAGTCCGCGCCCTGGTTGCGGTAATGGAACAGGCTGATGTTCCAGTCGGGATTCATCGCGTTCAGAAAGCGCATCAGCGCGCCCGGCCGCTCGGGGAATTCAAAGCGGTACAGCAGTTCGTTGCGCGCCAGCGCCGAACGGCCGCCCACCATGTGGCGCAGGTGGGTCTTGGCCATTTCGTCGTGGGTCAGGTCCAGCGTGTCGAAGCCGTGGCGGCGGAAATTCGCCGCGATCTTGTCAGGTTCTGCGGCCGAAGACACCTGGATGCCGACGAACACGTGGGCGCGGTCCGCGTCCGAGATGCGGTAGTTGAATTCAGTGACGCTGCGTTCGCCCACCAGTTCGCAGAAGCGGCGGAAGCTACCGCGCTGCTCGGGCATGGTGACCGCGAAGACGGCCTCGCGCATTTCGCCGACCTCGGCGCGTTCGGACACGAAGCGCAGCCGGTCGAAGTTCATGTTGGCGCCGCAGGCAATCGCCACCAGCGTCTTGTTTTTCAGATTGTGTTCGGCCGCGTACTGCTTGGCACCGGCCACGGCCATCGCGCCGGCCGGCTCCAGCACGCTGCGCGTGTCCTGGAAGACGTCCTTGATGGCGGCGCAGATCGCATCGGTGTTGACCACCACGTAGTCGTCCACATATTTGCGCGCCAGCTTGAAGGTCTCGGCGCCGACCATCTTGACCGCCGTGCCGTCCGAGAACAGGCCCACGTCGTTCAACTGAACGCGGCGGCCCGCGCGCACGCTGCGCAGCATGGCGTCGGAGTCCTCGGTCTGCACGCCGATGATCTTGATCTCGGGGCGCAGCTGCTTGATGTAGGCCGCCACCCCGGCGATGAGGCCGCCGCCGCCGATCGCCACGAAGATCGCGTCGATGTGGCCGGGATGCTGGCGCAGGATTTCCATGCCCACGGTGCCCTGGCCGGCGATCACGTCGGGATCGTCGAACGGATGGACGAAGGTCAGCTTCTCTTTCTTTTCCAGCACCTGCGCATGCGCGTAGGCGTCCGAAAAGCTCTCACCGGCCAGCACGACCTCGCCGCCCAGGCGGCGCACGGCGTCGATCTTGACCTGCGGGCTGGTCGTGGGCATGACGATCACGGCGCGGCAGCCAAGCCGGCTGGCCGCCAGCGCAACGCCCTGGGCGTGGTTGCCGGCCGAGGCCGCGATCACGCCGCGATTGCGCGCCGCCGGCGTGAGGTTGGCCATCTTGTTGTACGCGCCGCGCAGCTTGAAGCTGAACACCGCCTGGGTATCTTCGCGCTTGAGCAACATCGTGTTCGACATCCGCTGCGACAGCAGCGGCGCCGCCTCGAGCGGGGATTCGACCGCGACGTCGTAAACCTTGGAAGTCAGGATGCGTTTCAGATAATCAGTGGACATGGACCGCGCAACAGGCAAGAGTGAGGACTGGCCAAGATTATTGCAGGGAAATGCGTGTCGCCTTCCGGGATTCCCGCGGCTACACTGCCGCAACCATGGAAGAAAGTCTCTTATCCGCAGTTCATTGGCTCCTGGGCGTGCTGGCATTGCCCTCAGTCGGCCTGTCGGCCATCTTCACCGTTTCGCTCGTGTCCGCGACGCTGCTGCCCCTGGGCTCCGAGCCGGCGGTGTTCGGCTACATCAAGCTTTCGCCGGACATGTTCTGGCCCGCCATCCTGGTGGCCACCGCAGGCAACACCGTGGGCGGGGCCATCAGCTACGCGATGGGCCTGGGCGCCGAAAAGGCGGTCGAGCGCTGGAAGGAAAAGCACCCGCATCCGCATCCCAAGGCGACCGAGGGTGGCCGCATGCGTGGCCGCTGGAACGAGCGCGCCCATGACTGGCTGCACCGGATGGGGCCGCCCGCGCTGCTGTTGTCCTGGTTGCCCGCGGTGGGCGATCCCCTGTGCGCGGTTGCCGGCTGGCTGCGCCTGTCGTTCTGGCCCTGCGTGTTCTACATGGCCATCGGCAAATTCATGCGCTATCTGTTCATGACCGCCGGGCTGCTCTGGTTCTTTCCTGGAAAAATCTAGCCCTGACGCCGGACTTAAACGGGGACGGTACATGCCGTTCCTGGCGCGCTTTTGGACGCCTTGCCAGACTTATTAGGGGTCAAGTCGGGACAATGGCATAAAATACTTTTTTAAGGGCCCCCTCTTGCCGCCATGAACGCCCCACTCGCCAGCCACATCTTGAACGGGGCGATGCCGCCCGCCGCACCCGCGCGATTGCGCGAAATCCCCTATAACTACACGTCGTTTTCCGACCGCGAAATCGTGGGCCGGTTATTGGGTGAAGACGCCTGGAGCCTGCTGAGCGACCTGCGCGGCGAGCGCCGCACCGGCCGTTCCGCCCGGATGCTCTACGAAGTGCTGGGCGACATCTGGGTCGTGCGCCGCAATCCCTATCTGCAGGACGACCTGCTCGACAATCCCAAGCGCCGCAAGCAGCTCATCGAAGCGCTGCATCACCGCTTAGGCGAAATCGACAAGCGCCGCGACCCGAGCGCGCCCGCTGAAGCCGGCCACGATCCGCATCGCGACGAAAAGGTCGTCGGTCTGCTGGCCCGGGCGCGTTCCGCCATTGCGGCGTTTGAGGGCGAATTCGACCAGACCGCCATGATGCGCAAGCAGGCGCAGAAGGTGCTGGGCCGCATCACCGCGCGCGACAACATCAAGTTCGACGGCCTGTCGCGCGTGTCGCACGTCACGGACGCGACCGACTGGCGCGTGGAGTACCCCTTCGTGGTGCTGACGCCGGACACCGAGGACGAGATCGCCGCGCTGGTCACTGCCTGTATTGAACTGGGCCTGACCATCGTGCCGCGCGGCGGCGGCACCGGCTACACCGGCGGCGCCATTCCGCTGACCTGGAAGTCGGCGGTCATCAACACCGAAAAATTCGACAAGCTGGGCAAGGTCGAGTCCTGTATCCTGCCCGGCCTCACCGAGCCCGTCGCGGTCATCCATGCCGGCGCCGGCGTGGTCACCAAGCGCGTTTCCGAAGCGGCCGAGGCCGCCGGCTTCGTGTTCGCCGTGGACCCGACGTCCGCCGAAGCCTCCTGCGTGGGTGGCAACATCGCCATGAACGCCGGCGGCAAGAAGGCCGTGCTGTGGGGCACCGCGCTGGACAACCTGGCCTGGTGGCGCATGGTCGATCCGGACGGCAACTGGCTGGAAGTCACGCGCCTGGACCACAACATGGGCAAGATCCATGACGTGGAAGTGGCCCGTTTCGAGCTCAAGTGGTTCGATGGCAAGGGCAAGCCCGGTGAGCGCCTGCTCAAAACCGAAACGCTGGAAATCCAGGGCCGCGTGTTCCGCAAGGAAGGCCTGGGCAAGGACGTGACGGACAAGTTCCTGGCCGGCCTGCCCGGCATCCAGAAGGAAGGCTGCGACGGTCTCATCACGTCGGCGCGCTGGGTGCTGCACCGCATGCCGCGCCATACGCGCACCGTCTGTATGGAATTCTTCGGGCAGGCGCGCGACGCCATCCCGTCGATCGTCGAGGTCAAGGGCTACCTGGACGGCGAAGGCAAGGCGCGCGGCGCCATCCTGGCCGGCCTGGAGCATCTGGACGAACGCTATCTGCGCGCGGTCGGCTACGCCACCAAGAGCAAGCGCGGCGTGCTGCCCAAGATGGTCCTGATCGGCGACATCGTCGGCGACGACGACGACGCGGTGGCCGCGGCCGCCAGCGAAGTCGTGCGCCTGGCCAACACGCGTCACGGCGAGGGCTTCGTGGCTGTCAGCCCCGAGGCGCGCAAGAAATTCTGGCTGGACCGCTCGCGCACCGCCGCGATCGCACGTCACACCAACGCCTTCAAGATCAACGAAGACGTCGTGATCCCGCTGCCCCGCATGGGCGAATACACGGATCACATCGAGCGCATCAACATCGAATTGTCGACCAGCAACAAGCTCAAGCTGCTGGGCGAGCTTGACGCGTACCTGTGCACGCCGCTGCCGGTCGGCAAGATCGACGACGCCGACATCGAGACCACGCGCGCCGAGGTGCTGGCCGAACGTACCCGACAGGCCATCGAACTGATCGCCGCCACGCGCCAGCGCTGGCAGTGGCTGCTGGACAACCTGGACCTGCCGCTGGGCGACGCGCTGCCGCAACTCAAAGGCCTTGGCCTGGGCGAGCTTCACGCCACGCTGACCGCCCGCCTGGCGGCACAACCCGGGGCCCGCGTCTTCGACGTGGTGCAGGACCGCACCATCCGCGTCTCCTGGAAGACCGAAGTGCTGGCCGGCCTGCAGCGCGCCTTCTCGGGCGCCGCGTACAAGAAAATCGTCGACGAGCTCGTTGCCATCCATGCCCGCGTGCTCAAGAGCCGCGTGTTCGTCGCGCTGCACATGCACGCCGGCGACGGCAACGTGCACACCAACATCCCGGTCAACTCGGACGACTACGAAATGCTGCGCGAGGCCCACGCGGCCGTCGAGCGCATCATGCAGATTGCGCGCGACCTGGATGGCGTGATTTCGGGCGAGCACGGCATCGGCCTGACCAAGTACGAGTTCCTGACCGAAGCCGAATTGGCGCCGTTCCAGGACTACAAGCGGCGCGTGGACCCGAACGGCCACTTCAATGCCGGCAAGCTCATGCCCGGCGCGGACCTGCGCCACGCCTGGACGCCCAGCTTCAACCTGATGGGCCACGAGTCGCTGATCATGCAGCAGAGCGACATCGGCGCCATCTCGGAATCCATCAAGGACTGCCTGCGCTGCGGCAAGTGCAAACCGGTGTGCGCCACGCATGTGCCGCGCGCGAACCTGTTGTATTCGCCCCGCAACAAGATCCTGGCGACGTCGCTGCTGGTCGAGGCCTTCCTGTACGAAGAACAGACCCGTCGCGGCGTCAGCCTCAAGCATTGGGAAGAGTTCGAAGACGTGGCCGACCACTGCACCGTCTGCCACAAGTGCTACAACCCCTGTCCGGTCGATATCGACTTCGGCGACGTGTCGATGAACATGCGCGCCGTGCTGCGCCGCATGGGCCGCAAGTCGTTCAATCCGGGCACGGCCAGCGCCATGTTCTTCCTGAACGCCAAGGATCCGGCCACCATCAACGCCACCCGCAAGGCGATGGTGGGCGTGGGCTACAAGGTCCAGCGCGCCGCGCACGACCTGTTCTCGGGCCTGGTCAAGAAGCAGACCGCCAAGCCGCCGGCCACGGTGGGCAAGCCGCCGCTGCGCGAGCAGGTGGTGCACTTCGTGAACAAGAAGATGCCCGGCGGACTGCCCAAGCAGGCCGCGCGCAAGCTGCTCGACATCGAAGACGCGAACTACGTGCCGATCATCCGCGATCCCAAGGCCACCACGGCCGACACGGAAGCGGTGTTCTACTTCCCGGGCTGCGGTTCCGAGCGCCTGTTCTCGCAAGTGGGCCTGGCTACGCAGGCGATGCTGTGGCATGCGGGCGTGCAGACCGTGCTGCCGCCGGGTTACCTGTGCTGCGGCTATCCCCAGCGCGGCAACGGCATGACGGACAAGGCCGAGCAGATCATCACCGACAACCGGGTGCTGTTCCACCGCGTGGCCAACACGCTGAACTACCTGGACATCAAGACCGTGGTGGTCAGCTGCGGCACCTGCTACGACCAGCTTGCCGGCTATGAATTCGAGAAGATCTTCCCCGGCTGCCGGCTGATCGACATCCACGAATACCTGCTGGAGAAAGGCATCAAGCTGGAAGGCGCCAAGGGCGTGCGCTACATGTACCACGACCCCTGCCACACGCCGATGAAACTGCAGGAACCCATGAAGACGGTGCGGGCGCTGGTGGGCGATGGCGCGGTCAAGAGCGACCGCTGCTGCGGCGAGTCGGGCACGTTGGCGGTCAGCCGTCCGGACATCTCGACGCAGGTGCGCTTCCGCAAACAGGAAGAATTGCTCAAGGGCGACGCCGCGATGCGCAGCGACGGCTTCACGGGCGACGTGAAGGTCCTTACCTCGTGCCCGTCGTGCCTGCAGGGCCTGTCGCGCTACGAGGGCGACACCAAGATGGAAGCCGACTACATCGTGGTCGAGATGGCCCGCCACATCCTGGGCGAAGGCTGGATGGAAGACTACGTGCGCCGGGCGAACGCAGGCGGGATCGAACGCGTCCTGGTGTAGGCCTCAGCACGCGCCAAATGGAAACCGCGGCCAGCAATGGCCGCGGTTTTTTTTTGCGCTGCCGAACTGGGGGGCGCGCGTGTTTTGCCGGACTGAAAAGCCCTCTTGAAACTCCAAAAACCGATCCCATACTCGGACTGAAGCGATCAGACCTGCGGTCGCGCAAGTCGCGGCTGTGATACGTCTGCATCGGTCCCTTTTTTCGTTCGAGGAGACCTTCATGAGCAACTTTCCTTTCAACGATAACGGCTTTGCCAGCGCGTTCGACGCGATCCAGGAACACATGGGCCGCGTGCTGCGCAATGCCGGCGTACCTGCTGCCTTGCGGGCGACGCCGCAGGCGTACTTCCCGCCCGTCAACGTCGGCGTGTCGGGCGATTCCATCGAAGTCGTCGCCTTCGTGCCCGGCATGGACCCCGAAGGCCTGAACGTGTCGATCGAGAAGAGCCTGCTGACCATCAGCGGTGAACGCAAACCGCAGGAACTTCCTGAAGGCGCCCGCTATTACGCGCGCGAACGTACGCAGGGCCGCTACACGCGCATCATCGAGCTGCCTGCAGACGCGGATCCCGACAACGTACAGGCGCGCTATACGGACGGCTGCCTCGCCATTTCCATCAAGCGTAAGGAATCGGCCAAGCCGCGCACCGTGACCGTGCAGTGACCCGCCAACGCAACCGCATAGGAGTATCGATCATGAATGAACGCAAAGACCTGACCGTGCCCGCCGAAGCGGCCGTGTCTGACAAGCGCGACGGGCGCGGCGTGACCGTGCCGGCCGTGGACATCTATGAGGACAAGGAAGGCATCACGCTGCTTGCGGATCTGCCGGGCGTGTCCAAGGAAAGGCTGCGCATCAACGTCGAGGCCGACGTGCTGCAGATCGAAGGCGAAGCCTCGGTCGAGACGCCCGGCGACCTGCGGCTGGTGCTGGGCGAAATGCGCGCGCCGCTCTTTCGCCGGTCGTTCCGATTGGGACAGGAGTTCGACCGCGCGCAGATCAGCGCGAGCCTGAAGCAGGGCCTTCTGACGCTGCGCATTCCGCGCGTGCGCGAGGCGCAGCCGCGGCAGATTCCTGTCGTGGCGGGGTGATTTTCGCCTCCGGGCGCGATTCGCGACCAAGGTGTCGGACACCTGTTGAGGGGCCGCCGTAAGCTGACGACCCTCTCTGCCGGGTGTCTGACACCCTGCCCGAACATGCCCATTGGGAAAGCCGCGATTGTGCGACTGCGGCCTTGCGTTGATGTTTGACGCAGGGTCGCCCTGGGGACGGTTGTGCAAACGCGCAAGTGACCAGGCCAGGATTGGCCCGGCCCGGCCAATCCTGGCTCGTTACTTTTTCGTTGAATATCAAAGACTTAAAAAAAATCGGGTCAAGGTTGGCTCGAAAATCCTTTCAGAAAACCATTTCTCACGGCTTCAGCAACCTCGGACAAGCCCGATTCTGCGCGCCCCTTGCGTAACCCACTGATTATTAAAGCTAAGGGAGGATCGGAAAATTCTGGCATGAAGTTTGCATAGTTGCCCTGTGTTCACCGATGACGCAGCGGCATGTTCAGACGCAGGGTCACGGCACAAAAGCGCTTGCCGCTGCACCAGGCTATTGCAGGCCCCGAATCGCCGGTCAGCTTCCTCAACGTTGATACCGGGCAACCGCCCTGGTCATCCCCGAGCTTGCCATGCCCGTCCAATCTGATTTGCGATTCACCTTCGATCTCATCGGCAGTACGGCGACAGATGCGTTCGAGGTGGTTCGGTTCGATCTGCACGAAGCGCTTTCCGAGACGTTTCTGCTTACGGTCGATCTGTCCAGCGCCAACCCCGCCGTAGATTTTGGCCAAGTGCTTGACCGTCCCGCGTGTCTGACGATCTGGCAGGGCGGCACCCCCGTGCGCCATGTTCACGGTGTGGTGTCCTCCTTTGTTCAGGGCGACACGGGTTTTCGGCGTACGCGCTACTCGGCGATTGTCGAGCCGCGCCTGGCGCGGCTAAAGCTCAGTTCCGACTGGCGCATCTTTCAGTCGCTTAGCGTCCCGCAGATCACCGAGGCGGTGCTCAAGGCGCATGGTCTTACCCAGGATTACGAGCTGCGCGGCACCACCGAACATCAGGCGCGCGAATACTGCGTGCAAGCGGGCGACACTGACTATCACTTCGTCGAACGCATCATGCGCGAGGAAGGATTTTTCTATTCCTACCGACATAGTGCCGAAGGCCATCAACTTATCCACAGCGACCGCCTGTTCATTCACGGCTGCGTCGGCGACGAGCCGGTGCAGTACAACCCCACACCCGGCGGCGACCAGCAGCAGCCAGCGCTGCGGCGATTCTCCTACACCGAGAACGTGCGCACCGCGCGCCAGACCCAGCGCGACTACACCTTTCACCATCCGCGCTACACCCACCAGCACAGCCGCGATGGCCGAGATCTGGACCATCAAGGCCGCCGTTACGAGCGTTACGACTACCCCGCTCGCGCCAAGTTCGACGAAGCCGGAAGACCTTTCGCCGAGAACCGCCTGCGCGGCCATCGCCGCGATTCGCGCGTCGCTTTCGTTGAAGGCAATGACCCGCGGCTCCAGCCGGGCATTTCATTTAGCCTGACCGGTCATCCGCGCGAAGATCTGAACCGCGGCTGGCGCCCGGTGCGCATTGTCCACCGTGGCATTCAGCACACAAGTCAGGCCGAGGAAAGTGCACAGGCCCAGTTGGGGACGCACTACAGCTACGAGGCGGAGCTGGTTCCTGACGACGCCGAATGGCGCGCGGAACCTCTACCCAGGCCGCGCATCGACGGTCCGCAGAACGCTGTGGTGGTCGGCCCGTCCAATGAAGAGATCTATACCGACGAATACGGCCGGGTGAAGGTCCAGTTCCCCTGGGACCGGCTCGGCAAGGAGGACGAATACAGCTCCTGCTGGATTCGCGTCTCGCAGAACATCGCCGGCGCCACCTGGGGCCACATGGCCATCCCGCGCATCGGTCAGGAAGTCATCGTCTCTTACTTCGACGGCGACCCCGACCAGCCCGTGATCACCGGCCGCGTCTACAACCGCCTGCAATTGCCGCCCTACGAACTGCCGCGACATAAGACGCGGATGACGATCAAGAGCAAGACCCACAAGGGCGAGGGATCCAACGAACTGCGTTTTGAGGATGAGAAGGACCAGGAAGAAATCTACGTCCACGCGCAGAAAGACCAGAACATCCACGTCAACAACGACGAGTCGACGTTTGTGGGGCATGACCGCAGCGAGCAGGTCGAGAACGATGAAACCATCACGATCGGCCACGACCGGAAGGAGACGGTGGGCAACGACGAACAGGTCACCATCGGCCAGGACCGGCGGCACGACATCGGGCGGGACGACCTTCTTCATGTGGGGCGTAACCACACCATCCATATCGCCAAGGATCGCACCGAAGAAGTGGGCAACCACCGCCGCGACAAGACTATGGCCAATCATTGGGTGAGCATCGGCGGACACCAGGAACACACTGTCGAGGGCCACGCGGACCTGCAAGCGGGCCAGGCGATCCGCCGGCGTTCGTGTGTGATCGAGTTGCAAGCCGGCGAGGTGTTCAGCCTGAAGGGCCCCGGTGGAGCCATCACTTTGCATGCCGACGGCATCACGCTGAATGGGGTGCAAGTCCAGATGAAAGGACCGCTGCAATGCGTGGCAACAGGCCACGGCAATCCCTTTGCCATCGAAGGGAATCCGGATGTCGGCGTGGAAAGCGACTTCTGCCTGGATTGCTTCCTGCGCGCCGCGCGAACGGGTGGCCCGGTGGTGCCCGTATGAGCATCTCCACGCACAGCTATTTGCTCTTCGATGGCGCATTGCTGCATGACATTGCACTTCGCGACCGCATCCTGGAAGCACCGGAAATCCGTCTGCTTTACGAGGACGAAGGCCCCCAGGCTGCCCGTGTTGGCCCGCTGCTATTGCCCGCGTGTCAGTCCGTGGTTCAGCTGATGAATCAGCTTTCGGCCGGCAATCGGGAAGTGATGTTTGGCTATGGCGTGTTGCGCGGCTCGGTCCCGATGGAGCAAGTCTTGCTGCACTTGCGACAACTGCGGTTCATCCATGCCAGTAGCGGCAAGCGCTACTACTTCCGCTTCGCCGACGGCCGCGCGTTTTCCAATGTCTGGCAGACGCTATCTTCCGAACAACGCCGGGCCGTACTGGGTCCGGTGCAGGCGTGGCATCACCACGATATGGCAGCCAGGGAATGTTGCGCGCGACAAGATCCCGTACGGTCAGCGCGTTCTGGCGATTCTCTGCCACTGCATCTGCAGCCCGAACAATGGCACCGGATGCTCAAGGCCACTCGAGTCGGCGAGCTGTTTCTCGCCGCATCGCGCGCCAACCACCGCATACCCGCGCAAGGCACGAGCGGACGACGCCTTGACTGGGCCGCTCAAGTCCATGAACGGCTCCAGCGACTGCAGGTGCACGACGTGGCCGTAAAGATATCAGCGGTATTGGTGGTATGGCAGACGGCGGCGCAAGTGTTGCACGACGACCGATTCGAGGCGGCGTTAAGGCAGGCAAGCCGAAGCGGTGATGTCAGCGGCATCCTGGCATTTGGCCCCGCGTCTTCGACTCAAGGGGCTAGTTGATATGAACGCCACAGCACGACTGACGATGGCATTGCTTGTTCTGCTTGGAATGACTGGATGCGACGGCGTTCGACCCAAGGAAGACGTGGTGCCAGCATCTCTGACGGGAATCGACCATCTGCCCGACCATCTGAGCGTTCCCGATTTCTGGGTCGATGGCGCCAGCGGCCATCAGGCGGGATCCGGAGGCAGCATCGTGTGCTGTGCGAAGCTGCCTCGACGATGGCGCGCTGATTTGACGGTGCTGGTGGGGTGGGATGTCCTCAATTGGAGGGACTGTGGTGGCGAGCGCCGTGAGCGCCGGGTGCCGGTGGAGCGGTATGAGCAGGTGGGACGTTTGTATATCCACTTCCTGTCCGACGGAAGCGTCCGCGCCATTTCCTCGAACATCAGTCCCGGGTACGGGAACGAAGAATACCTTGGCCCGCAAGACGCCATCCCCGACAAGAATCCCTGGCATGCCTACGGCGACTATGGCGAAAGGTGTCCTTCCCTCGGCGGTCCCGTTGTGATGGAGGAGGCAAATTGATATGAACTGCCCCACGCGGTTGACTATGAGATTGGTGTTGCTGCTGGGCTTGGCCGGTTGCGATGTTGTTCAGCCCAAGGAGGCCATGGTTCCGGCATCCCTGTCGGGCATCGACCACCTGCCCGACCACCTGAGCGTTCAGAACTTCTGGGTCAATGGCGCCAGTGGTCATCAGGCGGGGACGGGCGGCAGCATCGTTTGCTGCGCAAAGCTGCCCCGGAAATGGCGGCCTGACCTGACTGTGTTGGTGAGCTGGCATGTGACCAACTGGCGGGACTGTGGGGGCGAGCGCCGCGAGCGCCGAGTGCCGGTGGAGCGGTATGAGCAGGTGGGGCGCCTGTATATCCATTTCCTGTTCGACGGAAGCGTTCGTGCCATTTCCTCGAACATCAGTCCCGGGTACGGGAACGAGGAATACCTTGGCCCGCAAGACCCCATCCCCGATAAGAACCCCTGGCATGCCTACGGCGACTATGGCGAACGGTGTCCTTCCCGCGGCGGTCCCGTTGTGATGGAGGAGGCAAATTGATATGAACCGTGCCACTCGGTTGACGATGAGGTTGGTGCTGCTGCTGGGCCTGGCCGGTTGCGACGTTGTTCAGCCCAAGGAGGCCATGGTGCCGGCTTCCCTGTCGGGCATCGACCACCTGCCCGACCACCTGAGCGTTCAGGACTTTTGGGTCAATGGTGTCAGTGGACACCAGGCGGGTACTGGAGGGCGAATCGTTTGCTGCGCGAAGCTGCCCCGGAAATGGCGGTCTGATCTGACCGTGTTGGTGAGCTGGGGTGTGACCAACTGGCGCGACTGCACCTGGGAAAGCCGTGAACGTCGCGTGCCCGTGGAGCGTTATGAGCAGGTAGGGCGTCTGTATATCCACTTCCTGTCCGACGGAAGCGTCCGCGCCATTTCATCGAATATCAGTCCCGGCTACGGGAATGAAGAATATCGCGGTCCTCACGACGCAATATCAGACATAAGGCCCTCCGAGATATATGGCGCATGGTCGCCACGTTGCCCAGTGGGGGCCCCGCCCGTACTGACCGAGTCCCTGGACAAATGATTGAAGCCCCTGAACATGACGTGGACAACCAGGAAGTTTTCATGAACGAAGTGTTTAGCACTCATCCTCTCGGTCCCACCCCGGGACTTGTGCCGATGTTTCCGCAGTGCATACCCGCGTCGGAGAACTGCGAGATCGACCTGCAAATCGGCATTTTCTTCGACGGCACGGGCAACAACCAGGATTGGGATGACTCGGATGGGTGCGAGCAGGGGCTCGGACCGGGAATGACCCAGCGAATAGCGCGCAAGGACAGTAACGTGGCCAGGCTGTTCCGCGCATATCCTGATAAAAGGAATGAGGGCAAGTATCCCCTTTATATCCCCGGTGTGGGCACGCCCTTTCCAGACATTGGTGAGGACGTCTACGCCTCTTTCGGTCCAGCGATGGGACGGGGCGGCGATGGGCGCATCAACTATGCGTTGCTTGGCGTGCTGAACGTGATCCATGCGTCGATCAGCAGCGGCCGCAATCGATATGTGGACGAAGTCATCCTCGCCCTGTGTCGTAACGGCAAACGCGGATACCACCGACGACACAGCATGTACGCGCCGCTGAAAGGGGGCGTACAGGATGTTCAGGCGCTGGATGCAGTGGGCATGCGCACCGAAGGCGGCTTGCTGTGCGACAGCAATGGCGCCCGTGCTCATGCGGAAGCTTTTTTTCAGCGCGAGACTCAGGCGTTGGCGGACAAGATAGCCAACACCAGCAAACCGAAGCTGGTGGACATCACGCTGGATGTATTCGGCTTTTCCCGTGGCGCCGCGCAAGCCCGCGTGTTCTGCAACTGGTTGCTGGCGATGATGGACGGCGACCGCTTGTGTGGCGTGCCCACGCGCATTCGCTTTCTAGGGCTGTTCGACACAGTCGCTTCCGTGGGCCTGCCTGATAGCGCCGGCGGCGATGGTCACTTTGCCTGGGCCAGCGCCACCGCATTGCGTGTACCAAGCCATGTGCAATGTGTGCACTACACCGCAATGCACGAGAATCGCGCTTCGTTCCAATTGGAAAGCTTGCGCGGCTCCGATGGCATTCTTGCGGAAAAGCAGAAGCAATACGCGTTGCCTGGCATGCATTCCGATGTGGGAGGGGGCTACCTGCCGGGTAGCCAGGGGCGTGGTCCCAGCGGGCAGCATGACGATATGTTGTCGCAAATTCCCTTGGCGCTGATGTACGAAGCGGCGAGGCAGGCGCAAGTTCCCCTGGACCGCACGGATGCTGCCAAACTCGACGGCTACGACCCTTTCGCCATCCACCCCAATGTCCTCAACGCATACACCGCCTTTATGAAGGCAACCCCAGCCGCAGCGACGACTGCTCAATCGCTGTTGCCCTACCTGGCTTGGCGCTATCAGGTACGTGACGTCTATGCGTCCGCACTATCGTGGGTATCGCGTACCCAAGCGAACTTTCCCAATGACTTCCAGGACTTGGAAGGCGCCAACCAGACACTGCTGGGCGACATCGCCGCGCTGGACGGCCAGACCGAAGAGCAAGTCCAACGCTACGAAAGGGCTGCCATGATCAGTACTTCGCTTTACGCCAGCGTGGCGCTTGGCAATCTCTTGCGTCGCTCCGCCCTGGCCAGCGAAGCCAGAGACGTATTGGCGCACCTGAAGGCACACCCGGTGTTAGGCACGCCTGAAAACCCTGAGCATCTGACGCCGCAAGCGTACTTGTTTGCCAACTATACGCACGATTCCTATGCGGGCTTTCGGCCCTTTGACCATCCCCAAGGCTGGGCTGGCTGCGTGGATCCGGTGCCCGGCAGTTGGGAGCCGCAGGGATACCTGCGTTATCGTCGCGTCTATCGAGGCACGGGCAATCCGGTGACCCTGGCCCCGCCCACTGAAGCGCAGCGACACGAAGCCGCTCAACGCGAACGGGATGCCCAGTTGCGCAGCATGCAAAACAGTGTCGATATGAACAAGCTGTTCAACGGATTCTAGTAAGGACCCTATCTACGCCATAAAAAAGCCGCGGTCAGTCGACCGCGGCTTTTTGCCTTGCCGGGTGATGCCGGGGGCGATCACTCCAGTTTGATGTTCGCCTTCTTGATGACGTCCGCCCAGGCGCTGCGTTCCTGATCGGCATACGTCTTGAAGTCCTGCGCCGACATCGGCATGGGGATGACGCCCATGTCCAGCATCTTCTGCGACACCGCGGGTGACTTGAGCGTGGCGTCCAGATCCGCGGACAGCTTCTTCACCACCGCGTCGGGCAGACCGGCCGGGCCGACCAGGCCTTGCCAGGCGTAGGCCGTGAAATTGGCGACGCCCTGTTCGGCCATCGTCGGGACATCCGGCAGCACCGTCACGCGTTCGGGCGTGGCGGCGGCGAGCACGCGCAGCTTGCCGGCCTTGACGTTGGGCAGGCCCGAACCCAGATCGATGAACATCATGTCCACCTGGCCGCCCAGCAGATCCTGGATGGCGGGCGCGGCGCCCTTGTACGGGACGTGCAGCACGTTGGCGCCGGTGCGCTGCTTGAAGAGTTCCAGCGCCAGGTGATGCGGCGAGCCTGCGCCGGCGGAGGCCGACGTCAGCTTGCCGGGTTCCTTCCTGGCCGCGGCGAGCACGTCTTCGACCGTCTTGTACGGCGAGTTGACGTTCACGGCCAGCAGCAGCGGGAACTTGGCGATGCCGCCGATGTAGGTGAACTTGGCGGGGTCGTACGAGAGCTTGGCGTACAGCGACGAATTGAATGCCAGCGTGCCCGAGTCGGCGGTGCCCACCAGGTAGCCGTTCGGTTCCGCCTGGGCGATGGCCGTGGCGCCAATGATGGTGCCGGCGCCCGGACGGTTCTCGACCACGATGGTCTGGCCCAGCGTCTTTTCCAGGCTGCTGGCCACCGTGCGTGCGACCACGTCGGTGCCGCCACCGGCGGGGTAGGGAACGATCCAGCGGACCGGTTGCGTGGGCCAGGACTGGGCTGCGGCCGCGGTGGCGGCCAGCGATAGGGCGGCAAGCGCCAGCAGGCGCTTTGCGTGCTTGTGCATGGAGTGTCTCCTCGTGCGGGGTATCGTGAGCGCGGCGTCCGCGTGTTGATCGACGTCAACTTGCGCCGCATATTTTTTGCGTGGCTATTATGCCTTGCGCCTACGCAAAAAGGGGCCCGTGATCTGGGCCCCCTCAAATCGTCGCGCGCCAGCCTATTGCCGCTGCGACAAGTCCGCGTGGGTCCGCGTTATTGCGGATCCGGATAGTGCCGCGCGCCAAAGATGGCCGAACCGATGCGCACCTCCGTCGAGCCTTCCTCGATGGCCAGTTCGAAGTCGCCGCTCATGCCCATCGACAGCCGGTCCAGCGCCACGCCGGGAATGTTCTCCTGCACCAGACCATCCCGCAGCTCGCGCAGCGCGCGAAAGCAAGCGCGGACTTCGTCGGCATCGGGCGAGTTGACCGCCAGGGTCATGAGGCCCTGCACACGCAGCGTCGGGTATTCCGAGGCAATGCGGCGCAGGAAGGGGCCGACCTCCTCGGGCTCCATGCCGAACTTGCTGGGCTCGGACGACGTCTTGACCTGCACCAGCACGTCCAGCGTGCGGCCCTCATTTTGCAGACGGCGGTGCAGGGCATCGGCCAGATCCACGCGGTCCAGGGATTGCACTTCCGCGGCGTCGCGCGCGGCATCCTTGGCCTTGTTGGTCTGCAGG
Organism: Achromobacter sp. UBA4530; assembly: GCF_002388205.1. NCBI lineage: Bacteria > Pseudomonadati > Pseudomonadota > Betaproteobacteria > Burkholderiales > Alcaligenaceae > Achromobacter > Achromobacter sp. UBA4530. The sequence goes on from NZ_DGMA01000045.1 coordinate 51,091, forward strand.
TGGCCGATTAGCACCCATTGCAGCCCGTCGCCTTCGAACGCGGCGGCCTTCTGGCGGATCTCCTGCGTCTTGTTTTCGCCAAAGCGCGTCAGGCCCAGCGCCATCGCCTCGCGGATGGCGTCCTCGCCGAACGTCTTGCTGACGGGCAGCAAAGTCACGCTGCCCGGTGCGCGGCCCGCGCGCTCGCAGGCCTCGTGGATGCGTTGCTGGATCTGGGCGAGGCGCCCGGCCATGGTGTCTTCGGCGGTCATGCAGCTCTCTGGCAAAAACAGGAAGTCCCATAGTGTAGGACGTGTTTCGGGCCCGCCGCCGCGCGGGTATCCGCCGCCCCGAATCCCGCCGTTGACCCTGTCTGATCGGCAGGCTTAGAATTTGCGGAGATTTGTTTATATTTCAAAGTTCTATGCCGTCCGGCGCCGCCCATTCGGGCGACACGTTTCCCTCTTAATCAGCCCCCACGCCATGTCCAGTGCAGCGCCCGAATACGTCTTCGCCACGCCTTTCCTGAATCCCCCCGCCTCGCCCATCCGATCGCTCATGCCCTACGCCATGCGTCCGGGCACCATTTCGCTGGCCGGTGGCTATCCGGCCCAGGAATTGTTCGACGTCGACGGCTTGTCGATTGCGTCGTCGCAGGTCACGGCCCGGCTGGGCGCCTGCCTGCAGTATTCCAACATCGACGGCCAGGCCAGCCTGCGGCATGAGCTGGCGCGGCTGTCCGCGGCGCGTGGCCTGCACTGCAATGCCGACACCGAACTTGTCGTGACGGGCGGCTCGCAGCAGGCGCTGGCGCTTCTGACCCGCGTGATGCTGCAACCGGGCGACCACGCCATCATCGAGTCGCCGGCCTTCCCGAATTCCGTGCAGGCCCTGCGCTACACGGGCGCCACGGTGCACACCGTGCCGTCGGGTCCTGATGGCATCGACGTGGACGCGCTGGACGAACTGGCCGCGCGCGTGAAACCCAAGATGGTCTGCGTCGTCGCCTCGTTCTCGAATCCCTGCGGCGCCACCCTGACGCGTGAGCGCCGGCTGCGCTTGCTTGAACTGGCGGTCAAGCACCGTTTCCTGATCGTCGAGGACGATCCCTACAGCGAACTGCGCTTTGCCGGCGAAGCCGTGCCGCCCATCGCGGCATTGGCAGAGGGCGAGGCCCGCCACTGGGCGGTGTACATGGCCAGCATGTCCAAGACGATGGCGCCCGCGCTGCGAATCGGCTGGCTGGTCGCGCCGCCCGAGATCCGCCGCCGCTGCGTCGGCGCCAAGGCGGCCGACGACATGGCGTCCTCGGCCTGGATCCAGGAAATCGTTGCGCAGTACCTGGCAAACGGTCGCTACGACGAACACGTGCCGCGCATCCGTGCCGCCTATGGCCTGCGCTGCGCCGCCATGGCTGACTCGCTGGCGCGGGAACTGGACGGGCGCATCACTTTCAGCAAGCCCGAGGGCGGCATGTTCTTCTGGGCGCGGCTGACGGGCGACGTGGATGCCACGCGCCTGTTGCCCTACGCGATCGAGCACGAGGTGGTCTACGTGCCGGGCAAGGCGTTTTACGCCGACCCGGCGAAAGCGGATCTCTTTGCCATGCGCATGTCGTTTGCCACGATGAACGAAAGCCAGATCGCGCAGGGCATGGTCCGCCTCGGCCGCGCGCTGGACGCGTGCCAGGCCAACGAACCGGTGTCGATCTCGCTGGCGGCTTGACGGCGCGCAGCGCCACGCCCGCCCCGCATTGCTATCCTTTCTGCGCAGGCCGCCGGCATCCGCCGGCGGCATACCTAAATAAGCGCTCGTTATTTGGCGGGGGCGCTTCATGTCTATAAGCTTCTTGCCTTGGCGCGCTTTCGCGCCCGGTAGCAGAAAGGAATCCAGGTCATGAACATTGCAAAAGGGTTGGTGGGCGCGGCGCTCTTGATGGCGGCCGCGCAGGGCGTGCAGGCGGCGACGCTGGACGTCGTGAAGCAGCGCGGCGCCGTGGCGTGCGGCACGACTACGGGCTTTGCCGGCTTTTCCGCCCCTGACGCGCAAGGCAAATGGCAGGGCCTGGACGTGGACCTGTGCCGCGCCATCGCCGCTGCGGTGTTCGGCGACGCGAACAAGATCAAGGTGGTGCCGCTCAATTCGCAGCAACGCTTCACCGCGCTGCAATCCGGCGAAGTCGACGTGCTGACGCGCAACACCACCGTGACGCAGCAGCGCGACACAGCGCTGGGCATCATCCACGCCGGCATCAACTTCTACGACGGCCAGGGCTTCCTGGTGCACAAGTCGCTGGGCGTGAAAAGCGCCAAGGAAATCAACGGCGCCACCATCTGCCTGCAGACCGGCACGTCCAACGAAAACACGCTGGCCGACTGGGCGCGCGCCAACAACGTGACGTACAAGCCGGTCGTCATCGAGACCTTCAACGAGGTCGTCAACGCGTTCGCGTCCGGCCGCTGCGACGTGTTCTCGACCGATGCGTCGGGTCTGGCGTCGATCCGCATCTCCAAGCTGCAGAATCCCGACGACTACGTCGTGCTGCCTGAGATCATCTCCAAGGAACCGTTGGGCCCGTTCGTTCGCCAGGGCGACGACGCGTGGCTGAACATCGTGCGCTGGTCGCTGTCGGCCATGATCGAAGCCGAGGAATACGGCGTGACGTCCAAGAACGTGGACGAACAGGCCAAGAGCGCCAACCCCAACATCAAGCGCATCCTCGGGGTGACGCCGGGTGGCGGCGCCAACCTGGGGTTGGACGAGAAGTGGGCGTACAACATCGTCAAGCAGGTGGGCAACTACGGCGAGAGTTTTGAGCGGAATGTGGGCGAGGGCAGCCCGCTGAAGATCAAGCGCGGCCTGAATGCGCAGTGGACGCAGGGCGGGTTGATGTACGCGTTGCCGATTCGATGATTTGGCGGCATCGGCTACGCGCCCAGTGCGGCGCGTAGCTGGATCGCCCTGTATGACCAAACGCCCCGGACTCGGGGCGTTTTTTTCTGCTTGACCGTTGATTAACCGCGTTGGTTAGCCGCGCCGATACACCTGAGCGATCTTCACGAACGCCACGCGCAGTTCCCGCGTGCCGCCCTGAAAAATCACGGGTTTTCCGCGGTGCGTGAACACGACGAGCCGCTTGGAAAACACCATGGGTACAAACCGCGCGAAGCGCACGTCTTCCCAGGCGACTTCACGCCGGGTGAACCAGGTCTGGCGGATGCCGCGGTCGTCGATCGTGGTGATGGATGTCTGCATGTGCCACGACACGAACAGCAGCGCGACGAAGCACAGCACCACGGCCACCGCCAAGAGCGTGTCAAAAGGCTGCGAGGGCGCGCGGATTGCGGTGGTGACGACCTGCACGCCCAGCACGGCAAGCAACACCCACGTCAGAATACGCACCCAGTCCGGCCAGGCCTGGCCCGCCAGGGGCAGCGGGCCGATGGCGCGGAGCAGCGCCGCGAGGTCTTCGGGCGCGGAGGGGGCATTCTGCGTGGTCATGCGGTGCGGGTCATGCTGCGCAGATCAAGCCGCGCGCTTGGCGGCGATGGCGTTGCCGGCGCGGCTGGAGCCCTTGCGGTTCAGATGCGCCGACATCCATTGACCGATGTCGACCACGGCGTCGAAGTCCACGCCGGTGTCGATGTCCAGACCCCGCAGCATGTACAGCACGTCTTCTGTCGCGACATTGCCGGTGGCGCCCTTGGCATAAGGGCAGCCCCCCAGGCCGGCCACCGAGGTGTGGAAGATGGAGATGTCGGTATCCAGCGCCGCCAGGATGTTGGCCAGCGCCTGGCCATAGGTGTCGTGGAAATGGCCGGAGATGCGCGCCGGGTCCACGACGCGCGTGACTGCGGCCATGACTTCGCGCACGCGTTTGGGCGTGCCCACGCCGATGGTGTCGGCCACGTCGATCTCGTCGACCTGCATTGCCAGGTAGCGTTGCGCCACGTCGACCACCGCTTCGACGGGGACTTCGCCCTGGTAGGGACAGCCCAGCGCGCAGCTGATGCTGCCGCGCACGCGAATGCCGGCTTCGCGCGCCGCCTGCACCACGGGTTCGAAGCGCGCGATGGATTCGGCGATCGAGCAATTGATGTTTTTCTGCGAAAAGGCCTCGCTGGCGGCGCCGAAGATCACGATCTCGTCCGCGCGGGCGGCCAGCGCCCCTTCAAAGCCCTTCATGTTCGGCGTCAGCACGGAGTAGATGGTGCCGGGCCGGCGCTCGATGCGCGCCATCACGTCGGCGCCGTCGGCCATCTGCGGCACCCATTTGGGCGACACGAACGACGCGGCTTCCACATTGGGGAAGCCCGCGGCGCTGAGGCGGTTGACCAGTTCCACCTTGATGTCGGTGGGGACGAATTCCTTTTCGTTTTGCAGACCATCGCGGGGCGATACCTCGACGATCTTCACGCGGGAGGGCAATGCCATGTCTCTTCCTGTATCGGTATTGGGTGACCGGCGCTACAAGGCTGCGGCGCTGCCGAACATATTAGCGCCATCGCATCCGGCCCCGTTGCGGTGCTAGTGCAAACGCTGGTAGCGGCCGTCATCCAGGCGGGCGATGCGGCCCTGCAATTCCAGTTCAACCAGTTGCGTCTGCAGGGCGGCGGTTTCCAGCCCGCAGCGCGCCTGGATGGCATCCAGGTGCAGCGGGTCAAAGCCCAATGCGTCCAACACGGGATGCGGGGGGAGCACGGCGGGCGCGTCCTTGCGGGCGGGCTGCGGCGGCGTGGGTCCGCCGCCCAATTCATCCGTGATGTCCATGGCCGTCTCGACCAGCTTGGCGCCCTGGCGGATCAGGGCATGGCAGCCGCGCGACAGCGGCGAATGGATGGAGCCGGGAATGGCGAAGACCTCGCGTCCGCATTCCCCGGCAAGCCGCGCTGTGATCAGCGATCCGCTCTGCTTGGCGGCCTCCACGACCAGCACGCCGCGCGCCAGGCCCGCCACGATGCGGTTGCGCTTGGGAAAGTGTTGCGGCCGTGCGCCCGTGCCCAGCGGCAGCTCGGACACCAGCGCGCCGTGCGCCGCAATGCGATGCGCCAGATCGCGGTGGCTGGCCGGATAGATGCGGTCAATGCCTGTTCCCATGACCGCCACGGTGCCTGCGCCCTTGGGACCCGCGTCCAGCGCGCCTTCATGCGCCGCGGCATCGATGCCCAGCGCCAGGCCGCTGACGACGCGCCAGCCCGCGCCGGCAAGGTGCCGCGCAAAGGCACGCGCGTTTTCCTGCCCGCCGGGCGTGGCGTTGCGCGCGCCAACGACCGCCAGCGATGGTCCCTGCAGATAGGCCGGGTCGCCCGCGACGTAGAGCAGGATCGGCGGATCGGCGATGGTCAGCAGGCTTTGCGGATAGGTGGGATCGGCCAGCGTGAGGATGTGGCGGCCGGGCGCCTGCACCCATTCCAGCGCGCGCTCGACCTGTTCCGCCATGTCGGCCGGCATGGGCGCTGCCAACTGGCGCGCCAGCGCTTCGGGCACGTGCCGCGACAGCGCAGTGGCGCGTTGCGCGTAGATCTGGTCGGGCAGACCCAGCGCGCTAAGTAGCATGCAGGCGGTGGCCGAACCGATGTTGGGTTCGAGGGACAACCGCAGCCAGGCGGCGAGTTCGTCGGAGGATTGCGTCAGCGGCATGAAACGGGCGGAAAAGGACGCGGAAAACGCGTCGGGGGTCCGAGAGTGTCGCATGCGCCGTGTGCGGCGGCGGGCGACGGGTGGACCGATACGCGCGCAGCGAGCCGTCGCCGGAATGCTAGAAAAAAGGGTGCCGAAGCAATGTCCGCAATGCCGGAATTAGCCGAAAACTATTAGAAATCAAGACTCTAATGAATTAAACTCTCGGACAAGCATTCCTACTGGCATCTCCATTCAATGGCTTTACTTCCCATCCTTCGCTACCCGGACCCACGCTTGCACAAAAAGGCCAAGCCGGTTGCCGAGGTCGACGACCGCATCCGCCAACTCGTGCGCGACATGGCCGAAACCATGTACGACGCGCCGGGTGTGGGTCTGGCCGCGACCCAGGTCGACGTGCATGAGCGCGTGGTCGTGATCGACGTTTCCGAAGACAGCAATCAGTTGCTGACGCTGATCAATCCCGAGATCACCTGGCGCAGCGACGACTACAAGATCTACGAAGAAGGCTGTCTGTCCGTCCCCGGCGTCTACGACGAGGTGGAACGCGCGTCGCGCATCCGCTGCAAGGCGCTGGACATCGACGGCAAGCCGTTCGAGTTCGAAGCCGACGGCCTTCTGGCCGTGTGCGTGCAGCACGAGCTGGATCATCTTGAAGGCAAGGTGTTCGTGGAATACCTGTCGAACCTCAAGCAGAATCGCATCAAAACGAGGCTCAAGAAGGCGGAGCGGGAAGCGCTGCGCGCCTGATCCCGGGGCCTGACTTCGGCCCATTCCCGCCCTCGCGCCTTCGTTCACCTCTTCAGCAGTCCACCTCATGCGCATCGTTTTTGCCGGCACCCCGGAATTCGCCCGTATCGCGTTCGACGCCCTGCGGGCCGCCGGCCACGACATCCCCTTGGTCATGACGCAGCCGGACCGGCCGGCGGGGCGGGGCCTGAAGCTCACGCCCAGCCCCGTCAAGCAGGCCGCGCTGGACGCCGGCATCGCCGTCGCTCAGCCGCGCAGCCTGCGCCTGGATGGCCGCTATCCCGACGAGGCCGCCGAAGCGCGCGCCCTGCTGGAAAGCGTGGCGCCCGATGTCATGGTGGTGGCGGCGTATGGATTGATCCTGCCGCAATGGGTGCTGGAGTTGCCGCGTCTGGGCTGCCTGAACATCCACGCCAGCCTCTTGCCGCGCTGGCGCGGCGCGGCGCCGATCCAGCGCGCGATCGAAGCGGGCGATGCGCGCACCGGCGTCACCATCATGCAGATGGACGAGGGCCTGGATACGGGCGACATGCTGCTCGAACGCATCGTGCCGATTTCGGACGATACCAATGCGGCGCAGTTGCACGACGCGCTGGCCGAGGCCGGTGGCGAAGCCATCGTCGAGGCGCTGGACGCGCTGGCCAAGGGCGGCCTGACCGCGCGCAAGCAGCCGGAAGACGGCGTGACTTACGCGGCCAAGCTGGACAAGGCCGAAGCCGCGCTCGATTGCACCCAGCCCGCCCAATTGCTGGCGCGCCGCGTGCGTGCGTTCAATCCGGTGCCCGGCGCCAGCATCCGCCTGCCGGGACTGCCCGATGCGGTGAAGGTCTGGCGGGCGCAGGCGCTGGACGAGGCCACCACGGCCGCGCCGGGCAGCGTATTGCGCGCCGACGCGGCGGGCATCGACATTGCCACCGGTCAGGGCGTGCTGCGTTTGCTTGAACTGCAAAAGGCGGGCGGCAAGCGCCAACCCGTGGATGTGTTCGTGCGCGGCTGGCAGCCGGCCTGAACCCGCCCCAAGACAGATCACGCCCGGCAGCGCGCGAGGCATCAGCCCTTGTGGCGCGCCGCCAGCAGATCCAGGTAGGCGCCCGACAGCAACTGCTCGGGCGCGACGCCCAGCCCGGCCATCAGCGTGCGGGCTTCTTCCATTCCCGCCTCGACGGTCTCGCCCTCGCGCAGCACCACTTCCAGTTCCAGGAATTCGCCCAAGCCTTCCACCCGGTCCAGATGGATGCGGGTGCGTCCGGCCATGAAGACCGTACGGTGCTTTTTCACGCGGCCGATCACGCCGTAGGCGTGCGATAACGCCTCGCGCAGGGTGTCGGGTTCGTCCGTGGGCGAAATGACGTAGAAGCTTTCCTTGGGACCGCTGTCGTCGGCGCGCTGATAGAAGATCAGCTCGCCGGAGCCATCTGCGAAGGCGCGCAGTTTCAAGCGGCCATTGGCGCACGTAAAGAAGGTGTCGTCCTGGTCGATGAACGCCGGTTCCTGGCCGGACAGCGCCGCGGCCAGGTGTTCGATGGCGTCCAGGCTGTCGACCCGCGCCTTGATTTCGACGTTGCGTGCCATGGGCGCCTCGGAGTTCAGTAAAGCGAGCTGGCCACGCGCGCGGGCAGGTCGCGGTCATAGGCCACCCCGTCGAAGGTGCCGGACGTCAGGTCGGAAAGCATCCGGCCGACGCTGGGCAGCGCGGTGCGGGGAATCTGCGTGTCCGGATCCCACAGGCGCGAGCGCAGCAGCGCGCGCGAGCACTGGAAGTAGACCTTGTGCACGTCGACGATCAGCACGGAGCGCGGCAGCTTGCCGTCCATCTCGAAGCGCGCCAGCAGTGCGGGGTCGACGCTGATGCGCGCCGTGCCGTTCACGCGCAGCGTCTCGCCCACGCCCGGCACCAGGAACAGCAGGGCCACCCTCGGATCGGCGATGACGTTGAGCAGGCTGTCCACGCGGTTGTTGCCACGGCGGTCGGGCAACAAGAGCGTCTTTTCGTCTTCCACCACGACGAACCCGGCGGGGTCGCCGCGCGGCGAGGCGTCCAGCCCGTCCGGTCCCGCGGTCGCCAGCAGCGCAAAGGGCGCGGCCTCGATGAACGCGCGGTAGTGCGGATGCACGTGGTCAACCTCCTTTTTCAGGGAGGCTTCGCCGGGCGAACCGTAAAGCGCTTGCAGCGCGTCGGCGTCGGTAATCAGGTGGGCGGGATCGGTGTGCATGGGATCTGGGCGTTACGCCAGTGCGTTGGGAAGGTCTTCGACCGTCAGGAAGAGTTCATCGGGGCCGCGGCCCCGCAGGGCGTCCGGGTGGTTGTAGCCCCAGGCGACCGATCCGACGCGCACGCCCGCCTTGCGGGCCGCGTCGATGTCGCGCATTTCGTCGCCCACCAGCAGGAAGCGCTCCGGCGCGGTGCCGTGCTGCTTGAGCAGCCGGTCGATCTTGGCGGCCTTGCCGAACAGGTCGGTGCCGCATTCGTAGTCGTCAAAGAGCGCGGCGGTTTCTTCGCCCAGCACGCGCTGCACGTTCTCGACGGAGTTGGAGCTGACCACCGCCAGTCGCAGGCCGCTCGCCTTCAGGCGGGCCAGCGCGTCGGGGATGCCGTCGAACAACTGGACGCTGGGGTCGATGTCCTGCATCAGCGTGCGCACGTGCGTCATGATCGCGGGCAGCTTCCACAGCGGGATGTTCAGGTACTTCAGGATCTCCATCGCGTCGCGGCTGCGCAGTTGCTCGCGCTCGGCCGCGTCGATCTGGCGGAAGTTGTACTTGTCCGCGACGGTGTTGAGGATGGAGTTGAACCACGGCATGGTGTCTGCCAGGGTTCCGTCAAAGTCGAAGGCTGCGATGTCGTATTTCAATTCTTGAATCCAGTGCCGGCAGGCCGGTCAAGGACGCCCGTTTCACAGGCGCCTTGCGCGAGCCCTACACGCCGTGCGGGTGAAGAAGATAGTGCACGACCGGCGCCAGGTCTTCAAGCGGCGGGGCGCCGGCGACCACGCGCGCCGCGCTGGTCCAGGGATAGTCCAGGGCCAGCAGCCAGCCGAACACCGCGGCCGAATTGGCGGGCGGCAGGCTGACCATGGTTTCGATCGTGATGGTCAGGCGTTTGGCGCGATACGGGTCGGGCTGAAACGCCCAGTCGTAGCGGCCACAGCCCACGCGTACGTTGCCGGTGGCTTTTTCCGTCATGCCGACCAGCCAGTCGCAGTGGTACTCGGACAGGCGCGCATCGGCGTCCGGGCGCGACAGGTAAAAGGTATAGACGTTGTCGTAGGTCTGGCCGAACTTGCGCACCAGCGTGTCGGTGATGGCGGCCAGGCCATGTGATTCGGGCGGAAAGGCGATGGCCTGCGTGCGCAGGGCCATCTTCAGCACGGCGTCGGGCGCAAAGGCACGGGCCATGTAATGCGGGCGGTTCTCGTCCTTCGCGTGAAAATAGTCGCGCAATACGGACTCGGTGCAGGCGGGGAACAACGAATCGGTGGGCATTGCGGGGGGCTTCCGTTCAGGTCTCAAGCGTCGGTGTCAGGGCTTTCTGACCGGATCGAACCATTTCGAGACGTTGGGCGGCTCGTAGATGGCGTAGCGATCCAGCAGCAAGGCGGGGTCTTCTTCCACCACCAGCATGTCGCGATGCTGGGGACGGATGAATGCTTCTTCCACGGTGTGGTCGATGAATTGCATCAGGGCATCGTAGTACCCGGCGACGTTCAGCAGTCCGCAGGGTTTCTGGTGCATGCCCAACTGCGCCCAGGTCCATACCTCGAAGAACTCTTCCAACGTGCCGGCGCCGCCGGGCAAGGCGATGAAGCCATCTGACTTCTCCATCATCATGGCCTTGCGCTCGTGCATGTTCTGCACCATGTGCAGCTCCGTCAGCCCCAGATGCGCCTGTTCCTTCTTCAGGAGCAGTTCGGGAATCACGCCAATCACGCGGCCGCCGCCGGCCAGCACTTCATTGGCCACCACACCCATGATGCCGACGATCGATCCGCCGTACACGAGGCCCAGGTCGCGCTTGACGAGTTCGCGCGCCAGCACGCGGGCCTGCTCGATGTAGTCCGGGCGCGTGCCCGGGTTGGAGCCGCAATACACGCAGATATTCTTCAGGGTCATAAAAACGGTGGGAAATTGCCGGCCGCGTTACAGATTGCGTCACGATGCCTTTCGCGAAGCCGATAGTTTACGCAAGGTTGCGCAGGAGCCTTTTTGCGGCCGGCGCGGTCCGGCCGCGCGGCGCGGGCAATGTTTGGACACAGCATGTTCCGGCATGGCCGGTAGACTGAACATTGCGAAAACGACTGGAAGTCCAGCGTCGTGCTGCTTTCACTGACTAGAGGAGCTAACGATATGGAACAAGCAACCCGCACCCCGCAGCAAACCAAACGTCCCTTCGACATGGACGTGCAGGCGATTCGCGCCAAGGCGCGCAAGGACATCGAATCCGGCGCCATCACGGACACCTACCGCGCAGACCGCGAAACCGTGCTGAAGCTCCTGAATGAAGCGCTGGCCACGGAAATCGTCTGTGTGCTGCGCTATAAGCGCCACTACTTCATGGCCCGCGGCCTGAATGCCGAACCCGTCGCCGCCGAGTTCGCCGAGCATGCGACGCAGGAACAGGAACACGCCGACAAGCTGGCCGAGCGTATCGTGCAGTTGGGCGGCGAGCCGGATCTGTCGCCCAAGGGGCTGCTGGAGCGCAGCCACTCGGAATACGTCGAAGGCAACACGCTGGAAGAGATGATCAAGGAAAACCTGATCGCCGAGCGGATCGCCATCGACAGCTATCGCCAGATGATCGAGTACATCGGCGAACTGGACACGACCACGCGCCGTCTGCTGGAAGAAATCCTGGCGGTTGAAGAGGAACACGCCGACGATCTGTCGGACTTCCTGGAAAAGTGACGCGGCGCTGATCCGCCAAAGCAAAACGCCGGCCGGCGCGCGATGCGCCGGACGGCGTTTGTTCTGAAGACGCCCTGGATCAGAGCACGTCGGCCCAGAGATCGTATTCGTCGGAGTCGGTGACGCGCACGCGCACCATGTCGCCCGGCTGCAGGGGCTTGTCCGAACTGACGTAGACGCAGCCGTCGATTTCAGGCGCGTCGGCGGCGCTGCGGCCCACGGCGCCGTCTTCGTCGACCTCGTCGATCAGCACGTCGATCTCGCGGCCCACCTTGAGCGCCAGGCGCTCAGCTGAAATGGTTTGCTGCAGCGCCATGAAACGTTCCCAGCGGTCCTGCTTGACGTCGTCCGGCACCGGATCGTCGAGCAGGTTGGCGGGCGCGCCTTCGACGGGCGAATACTGGAAACAGCCCACGCGGTCGAGCTGCGCTTCCTGCATCCAGTCCAGCAGGTACTGGAAGTCTTCCTCGGTTTCGCCGGGAAAGCCCACGATGAAGGTCGAGCGGATCGTCAGGTCCGGACAGATCTCGCGCCAGCGCTTGATGCGCGCCAGCGTCTTGTCCTCGAAGGCCGGGCGCTTCATCAGCTTCAGGATGCGCGGGCTGGCGTGCTGGAACGGGATGTCCAGGTAGGGCAGGATCTTGCCCTCGGCCATCAGCGGAATCACTTCGTCCACGTGTGGGTACGGATACACGTAGTGCAGGCGCGTCCAGACGCCCATCTCGGACAAGGCCATACAGAGCTCGGTCATGCGCGTCCTGACCGGGCGGCCGTTCCAGAAGCCGCTGCGGTACTTCATGTCCACGCCGTAGGCGCTGGTGTCCTGCGAGATCACCAGCAGCTCTTTGACGCCCGCCTTCACGAGCCGCTCGGCTTCGTTCAGCACGTCGCCCACGGGACGGCTGACCAGGTCGCCGCGCATCGAGGGGATGATGCAGAAGCTGCAGCGATGATTGCAGCCTTCGGAGATCTTCAGGTAGGCATAGTGGCGCGGCGTGAGCTTGACGCCTTGCGGCGGCACCAGATCCACGTAGGGATTGTGATCCGTGCGCGGGGGCGCCACGCCGTGCACGGCGCGCACGACCTCTTCATATTGCTGGGGACCGGTCACCGACAGCACGCTGGGGTGCACGTCGCGGATCACCGATTCTTCGACGCCCATGCAGCCGGTCACGATGACCTTGCCGTTTTCGGCAAGGGCCTCGCCGATGGCTTCCAGCGATTCGGCCTTGGCGCTGTCGATGAAGCCACAGGTATTGACGACGACCACGTCCGCATCGTTGTACTCGGGCGTGACTTCGTAGCCTTCGGTGCGCAACTGGGTCAGGATGCGTTCGGAGTCGACCAGGGCCTTCGGACAGCCCAGCGATACGAAGCCCACGCGCGGCGCGCGGCCGGGGTTGGCCTCTTGCGCGGCGGCCGTGATGGCATCGAGCGTGGCGTTGTTGCCGTTGCTGGGGGCAGCGCCGGCGCCTTTGCCGGGGCGGGAATGTTCAATAACTTCCAATCTAATTCACCGTAGGTTCGCGCACGGGCATTCGGCGTGCGGCGGGGTCATCGTCAAAGATTCAGGGCCAGGCCGGAGCGTCCTGGGAGGACAGGTGGCGCAGCGTTTCCGGATGAAGCATGGCGACGCGCAGCAAGGTCTGCGCGGCGCCGGAGGGGTTGCGCCGGCCTTGCTCCCAATCCTGCAAGGTGCGCACGCTTACGCCCAACAACTCCGCGAAATCCGCCTGCGGCAGGCCCACGCGATTGCGCGCTTCGCTGATATGCGACGCCTGCCACCGGACGGACCGGGCAGGCGGTACAGCCTTCTTCATAACTCAATCACTGGGAGGGGGCGGTGCGGCATTCCATTCGCGCCGGCGGGCATTCGGCCGGCGGCCGCACCGATGGGGATAGCGGGGCAGCGCAGGATTATACGGCATTGCCGTAGGCGGGAATAGCGGGATGGTGGGGCCCGTCCGGCAACGGGGGACGGAAAGCCGCGTGGAACCGGGGCCCGCGATTCAGGCCGCAGTGCGGCGATACAGCGCCAGTGTGCCCGCCAGTCCGATCAACATGCCGCCGCAGATCCGGTTCAGCCAGCGCAGGCCGCCTGCCCGGAAGGCGCGCACCATCTGCGCGCCCAGCGCCGCATAGGCCAGCATCGTCGCCACGTTCAGCAGCGCCAGGACGGCCGCCAGGATGGCGTACTGGGCGGGCAGGGGAGCGGTGGGGTTGATGAATTGGGGTAGGAAGGCCGACATGAACAGCAGGGCCTTGGGATTGGTCAGGGCCACGACGAAGCTGCGCAGGCCCAGCGACAGACCGGCGGGGCGGCTATCGCGGGCGTGTTCGGACGGCAGCGTCAGCGCCGCGTCCGAACGCAGGAGTTTCCAGCCCAGCCAGGCCAGGTACGCCGCGCCCACCCATTTGACGATCTGGAAGGCGACCTCGGAGGCGGCCAGCAGCACACCCAGGCCGCAGGCCACGGCGCCGATCAGGACCAGATCCGCCAGCACCGCGCCGCCCATGCCCCAGCAGGCGGCGCGCACGCCGTGGCGCGAGCCGTTGCTCATGGCGAGCAGCGTGGTGGGGCCGGGCGTGACGATGGCGACGGCAGAGGCCAGGACAAACAGCAGCAGCGTGGCGAGGGACATGACGGGGCTCCAGGGCAGGGAGCCAGTGTGCCGCGCGGGCCGCCGTCCGTCCAGGTCCGGGCTACCATAGCGGTCTTACTCTTTGATTTCGCACCATGTCCACCCGTTCTGACTCCCCCAATCTGGCCCCCCCGCTTTCTTCCGTTCTTCTTGCCAGCGCGGGGGTGGTGGAGGACGTGCTCGACGGGCGCTCGCTCACGGAGGCGCTGGCCGAGGTCGATGGCGCGCTGCGTCCGGCCACGCAGGCCGTGTCGTTCCACGCGATGCGCTACCTGGGCTGGGCCGACGCCGTCGGCCGCGAGATGGTGCAGCGTTACCCCAGCGTGTTGTTCGAATCCCTGCTGCTGGTGTCGCTGACGCTGCTCAAGGAAGAGGGCGATGCGGCCGTCGCCCTGCCCGGCATGCCGGTCTACGCCCCGCACACGGTCGTCGACCAGGCGGTGACCGCGGCCGCCGGGTCGCGCGCCCTGGCGTCCTACAAGGGGATGCTCAATGCCTGCCTGCGCCGTTTCCTGCGTGAACGCGCCGCGCTGGAGGCCGCGGTGGCCGTCAGCCCCGAGGCGCAATTCAATCATCCCGGCTGGTGGGTCAAGCAACTTACCGTGGCCTATCCGAAGCAATGGCGCGAGATCCTGGCGGCGTCCAACCTGCCGGCCCCGCTGACCTTGCGGGTCAACCGCCGCCGCGCCACCCGCGAGCAGGTGCTGGCCGCCTTTGAAGAGGCGGGCTTGGCGGCAGAAGCCGTGGGCCAGTCGGGCGTGGTGCTGGCCACGCCCAAACCGGTGACGCAGTTGCCGGGGTTTGCCGAGGGCTGGTGGTCGGTGCAGGATGCGGGCGCCCAGCTCGCGGCCGAACTGCTGGCCCCTGCCGACGGCATGCGCGTGCTGGACGCCTGCGCGGCGCCCGGGGGCAAGACGGCGCATCTGCTTGAACTTGCCGACATCGACCTGCTCGCCCTGGATGCCGACGCCGACCGGCTTGGCCGCGTTGAACAGAACCTGGAACGGCTGGGCCTGGGCGGCGGCCATGTCCGTCTGAAGGCGGCCGACGCCGCCGACCTGGACGCGTGGTGGGACGGCAAGCCCTTTGACGCCGTGCTGGCGGACGTGCCGTGCACGGCGTCGGGCATTGTCCGGCGCCACCCTGACATCCGCTGGCTGCGCCGCGAAAACGACCTGCGCCGCACCGCCAGCCTGCAGACCCGGATCCTGGACGCGCTGTGGTCCACCGTGGCCCCCGGCGGCCGGCTGCTCTATGTGACGTGCTCGGTGTTCCCGATCGAAGGCACGCGCCAGGCCCTGGAATTCCTGCAGCGCCATTCCGACGCGACCCGCCTGGACGCGCCCGGCCAATTGCTGCCAGTTGCGGTCGATGCAACACCCGCGGCGCAACACGACGGGTTTTTCTACGCCTTGTTTGCCAAGCAGTCCTGAATCCCGAAGAATAGGGGCATGACGTAGTTCCGGTGCCGTATGTCCATTATTTCGCGCGTATTTCTTGGGTTGTTGCTGGTATCTGCCGTGCTTTTGACTGCGCCGGGTGGTGTGGCTCACGCGTCCGAGCCGCGCGTGACGCGCGTGGAGCCGGTGGTGCGCGACGGCAACCTGGAAATCGACGCGGACATCGAATTCGAGCTGAACCAGCAGTTGCGCGACGCCGCCCAGCGCGGCGTCGCGCTGTATTTCACGGCTGACCTGACCATCACCCGAGAGCGCTGGTACTGGTTCGACGAGTCGCTGGTGGACACATCGCGCACCTGGCGTGTGGTCTATAACGCGTTGACCCGCCAGTGGCGGGCAGGCGTGGGCGAGCTGTCCTTTCCGGTGGCCTCGCTGGACGACGCCATGAGCGCCATCCGGCATATCCGCAATTGGCGGGTTGCGAAGGCCGGCGAGTTTGATGCGGGGTCGCAATACAACGGGCAGTTGCGCCTCCGGCTGGATACGTCGCTGTTGCCCAGGCCGTTTCAGGTCAACGCCCTGAACAGCAGCTCGTGGGCGCAGGCGACGCCGTGGATGGACTTCTCGTTCATGTTGGGCGACAAGGAGAAAGATCCCTCATGAGGCTTTTGCTTCGGCTGGCGCTGATGGTCGGCGCCGTGAGCGGCCTGGCGCTGCTGGGCCTCTTGGCCTGGTCCACCGGAAACGCCTCGCGTTTTGCGCGCTACTACGACACGCTGCTGGTCCTGAACGGCATCTTTGCGCTGGCGCTCTTTGTCTGGGTTGTCGCGCTGACGGTCCGGCTGGCCCGGCAGATCCGGCGCCGGCAGTTCGGCGCGCGGCTCACCGCGCGCTTTTCCCTGGCTTTCGCCCTGATCGGCGTGGTGCCCGGCGCGCTCATCTACACCGTGTCGGTGCAGTTCATGTCGCGCTCGATCGAATCCTGGTTCAACGTGCGCGTGGACACGGCGCTGGAAGCCGGCCTGAACCTGGGCCGCGCCGCGCTGGATTCGCTGCTGGCCGACCTGGACGCCCGCGCCCGCTCGATGGCGGTGGAACTGAACCGCAGCACCGACAGCGGCGTGACGCTGGCGCTGACCCGGCTGCGCGAGGCCAACGGCGTGCAGGAAGCCATGGTGTTCACCGGCAGCGGCCGGATGGTGGCTTTTTCGACCAGCCAGTACGGCCAGTTGCTGCCGGCCATGCCGCCTTCCACGGTGATGAATCAGCTGCGGTTGGCGCGCGGTTATTCCGCGGCCGAAGCCGACGATCCGGTTACCGCGGGCGCCGAGGGTGGCCTGCATCTGCGCGTGGTGATTCCGCTGAACGGTCCGGACCGCTACGACAACCTGTTGGGTCCGGCCTCCGAGCCGCGCTGGCTGCAACTGCTGCAGCCGGTGCCCGAGCAGATCGCGCACAACGCCAACCTGGTGCAGCAGGGCTTCCGGGATTACCAGGAACTGGCGCTGTCGCGGCTGGGCCTGCGCAAGCTCTATGGCATCACGCTGACGCTGGCCCTGCTGCTGGCCGCGTTTGGCGCCATCGCGGTGGCGCTGTCCCTGTCCAAGCGGCTGGTGCGCCCGCTGCTCAGCCTGGCGGGCGGCACGCAGGCGGTGGGCGTGGGCGACTACCGGCCCCTGCCCGAGCCGCCGGAACGCGACGAAGTCGGCCAGCTCACGCGGTCGTTCAACGCCATGACCCGCCAGCTCGACGAAGCGCGCCGCATGGTCGAAAGCAACCGCCAGCAGCTCGAACGCTCCAACGTCTATCTGGAAAGCGTGCTGTCCAACCTGTCTTCCGGCGTGCTGGTGTTCGACGAAGCGTTCCGCGTCACCACCGTGAACCAGGGCGCCCAGACCATCCTGGGCGCGGACCTGCGCTCGGTCATCGGCCGCCCGCTCGAAACGGCGGACGGCATGCTGGAATTTGCGAATATCGTGCGCCAGGCGTTTTCCACGCACGCGGCGGTCGGCTCCGAGCGCCAGCACTGGCAACAGCAATTTGAAATTGCGCCCGCCCAGACCGAAGGCGAGACCGCATCCCAGCCGCTGACCTTGCTGGCGCGGGGCACGCACCTGCGCGTCGATGGTCGCGGCAACGGTTATCTGGTGGTGTTCGACGACATCACCGAAGTGATTTCCGCCAACCGGACCGTGGCGTGGGGCGAGGTGGCGCGCCGCCTGGCCCACGAAATCAAGAATCCGTTGACCCCGATCCAGCTCTCGGCCGAGCGCCTGGCCATGAAGCTGGAAGGCAAGCTGCCGCCCGCCGAGGCCCAGATCGTGGCGCGCTCCACCAACACGATCGTGAACCAGGTGGCGTCGCTCAAGCAGATGGTGGACGACTTCCGCGAGTATGCGCGTACGCCGCCGGCCGTCATGCAACGCATCAATTTCAACGCGCTGGTGGCGGACGTGTTGTCGCTCTATGGCTGGGAACCCGAGGGCGCCCCGTCGCGCCTGACGGAAAAGGCCTTGAATCTGGACGTCAACCTGGGCGCCGACCTGCCCGATATCGAAGGCGATCCGACCCAGCTCCGGCAGGTGATCCACAACCTGCTTTCCAATGCGCGCGATGCGATCGCGGAACTGGGCGGGCAGGGCCGCGTCAGCGTGACGACCCAGCTCATGCGCAGCGAACAGCCTGATCGTGTGGCGCATCAGGCGCTGCGTTTCACGGTGGCGGACACGGGTCCCGGCTTCCCGCCGCAGGTCATGCAACGCGCATTTGAGCCCTACGTAACCACAAAGTCCCACGGGACTGGGTTAGGATTGGCAATCGTCCGCAAGATCGTGGAAGAGCATGGCGGACGTATCGACCTTGCCAACCGCAAGGAAGGAGGGGCGCGGATTTCCATCCTGTTGACCCGGCTCGCGCCCGGGTCCGACACTATGGACGCCACCGCGCAAGAAAAGGATAATGCGGCTACGCAATAGGTGGATGCTTTATGGCCAGAATTCTGGTGGTTGACGACGAAGTCGGTATACGCGAACTGTTGTCGGAAATCCTTTACGACGAGGGACACACGGTCGAGCTGGCCGAAAACGCGGCGCAAGCGCGCGCTGCCCGTCTTCGCATGCGTCCCGATCTGGTGTTGCTGGACATCTGGATGCCCGACACCGACGGCGTCAGCCTGCTCAAGGAGTGGGGCTCGCAAGGCTTGCTGGACATGCCTGTCATCATGATGAGCGGCCACGCCACCATCGACACGGCGGTCGAAGCCACGCGCATCGGCGCCATGGATTTCCTCGAAAAGCCCATTACGCTGCAGCGTCTGCTCAAGACCGTTGCCGCGGGCCTGGCGCGTGGCCGCGTGCCGCATGCGGCGCCCGCCGCCGCCAATCCGGCCGTCGCCAGCCCGATCGTGGCGCTGGAAGACGAACTGGATCCGCCCGCCGCGCTGTCCGCCGTGTCCGCCAACGATGTGCCGGCCACGTCCAACGGCCAGCTGGGCAGCATCTCGCTGGACCAGCCGCTGCGCGAAGCGCGCGACGAATTCGAGCGCATCTACTTTGAATACCACCTGGTCAGGGAAAGCCACAGCATGACGCGCGTGTCCGAACGTACCGGGCTGGAACGCACCCACCTCTACCGCAAGCTCAAGCAATTGGGCATCGAGTCCGCGCGCAAGCGCAGCACATGAAGATCCTGATCATGGGCGCTGGTCGCGTAGGCACCAGCGTGGCGGAAAACCTGGTGTCCGAGCAAAACGACATCACGGTCATCGATTCCGACCCAGCCCAGTTGCAATACCTGCAAGAACACTTTGACCTGCGTGTCGTCCTGGGTGACGGCTCGCAGGTTTCTGTTTTGGAAAATGCCGGCGCCGCCGACACCGATCTCTTCATCGCCTGTGCGGCCTCCGACACCGCCAACATGGTGGCCTGCAAGGTCGCGCGCCAGCTGTTCAATATCCCCCGCCGCATCGCCCGTATCCGCTCCGCTGAGTTTCCCGAGCATCCGGAACTCATGAGCGAAGAAGGCTTTTGCATCGACGCGCTCATCAGCCCCGAACGCAGCGTCACCACCTACCTGCAAAGCCTCATCGAGTTTCCCGAGGCCCTGCAGGTCGTGGAATTCGCCGAAGGCCGCGTCAGCGTCGTGACCGTACGCGTGGGGCATGGCAGCCCGATGGCGCATTCGTCCGTGGACAAGCTGCGCGACGTCTGGCCGGACGTGAAGGCGCGCGTCATCGACGTCCTGCGCGACGGCCGTCCCCTGCGGGCGGGCAGCGGCACCGTCATCGCCCCGGGCGATGAAGTCGTGCTGGTCGTCGATTCCGACCACGCGCGGCGCGCCGTGCGCAAGCTGCGCGACGCCGAGCGCGCGGTGCGCCGCGTCATGATCGCCGGCGGCGGCAACATCGGCCTGCGCCTGGCGCGCCAGCTTGCCGAGGAAAAGTACAGCGTCCGCATCATCGAGCACGACCTGAAGCGCTGCGAATACCTGGCGACCCAGCTTCCGGACAGCGTGCTGATCCTGCACGGCAGCGGCACCGACGAGGCGTTGCTCGAGCGCGAGAACATCGAGGACATGGACACGTGGCTGGCCCTGACCAGCGACGACGAAGACAACATCATGTCGTCGCTGCTGGCCAAGCGGTTGGGCGCGCGCAAGGTGATCGCGCTGATCAACCGCCATGCGTACGGCGAACTCATGCAGGGCAGCCACATCGACATCGCCGTGTCGCCGTCGCAGGCCACGATGAGCGAACTGCTGCGCCACGTGCGCCGCGGCGACGTGGTGGCGGTGCACCGGCTGCGCCAGGGCGTGGCCGAGGCGCTGGAGGCCATTGCCCACGGCGACCGCTCGACGTCCAAGGTGGTGGGACGCGCGGTGGGCAAGATCAGCCTGCCCAAGGGCGCCAGCATCGGCGCGCTGGTGCGCGGCGAAGAAATCATCCTGCCGGACGCCGACACCGTCATCGAAACCGACGACCACGTCATCGTCTTCGTGCCCTCGCGCCAGCAGATGCCGCGCGTGGAAAAGCTGTTCCAGGTTTCGGCCTCGTTTTTCTGATGCGCCGCCCCGTTCACCCCTTGCGTGGGCCGCGAGCGGCCGGATAAGCCTCCATGAAGCGCGTCCTGGCCACCCTGTACATCCTGGGCCTCACCATGGTGATGTTCGCCCTCACCATGCTGATCCCGCTGTTCATCGCCTATGTGGGCGGCGACGCGGCGCGCGACGCCTTCCGCGATGGCTTCCTGATTTCCGTCGGCATCGGCGGCGGCCTGGCCGCGCTGACCCGGCGCAATCGCAGCGAATTGCGGGCGCGCGACGGCTTCGTGCTGGTGTCGGCCGTCTGGGCAGGTCTGCCGCTGCTGGCGGCCATTCCGCTGCTGCTGTACTTCCATGGCGCGGGGCTGCCGCTGTCCTTCACGGGCGCCTATTTCGAGGCGATGTCCGGGCTGACGACCACCGGCGCCACGGTCCTGACCAACCTGGACACCTTGCCGCCGTCGATCAACCTGTGGCGGGCGACGCTGATCTGGATCGGCGGCATGGGCATCCTGGTGCTGGCCGTCGCCATTCTGCCGCTGCTGGGCGTCGGCGGGCATCAGGTGGTGCGGGCCGAGACCCCGGGGCCCATGAAAGACGAGCGCCTGACGCCCCGCATCGCCAGCACGGCCAAGGCGCTGTACGCGGTCTATTTCGTGTTCTCCATCCTCTGCTTCATTGCGTACCGGCTGGCCGGGCTGTCGTGGTTCGAGGCGTGGTGCCACATGGCCACCACCATGGGGCTGGGCGGTTTTTCCACCTGGGACGACGGCTTCGCGCACTTTGATTCCGTTGCGGTCGAAATGGTGGCGATGGTGTTCATGCTGATCGCCGGCATCAACTTCGCCACGCACTTCAATGCCTTCCGCCAGCGCAGTCCGCGCGCCTATTGGCGCTGTCCTGAGGCCATTCCGTCCCTGGTCGTCGTGCTGGGGGTCGGGCTGGTCATCTCGGTGTACCTCTTCATCAAGGACGTCTACACCGACCCGCTGGAAGCGCTGCGCTACGGGATGTTCAACACCATCTCCATGGCCACCACGACCGGCTATGCCAATACCGACTTCGCCCAATGGCCGCTGTTTGCGCCGCTGACGATGCTGCTGCTGTCGGGCTTTGCGACGTCGGCGGGGTCGACGGGAGGCGGGATCAAGATGATCCGCGCCATCCTGCTGATCAAGCAGGCCCGCAATGAGCTGGTCACCATGTTGCATCCGCATGCCGTCAGCCCGGTCCGGATCAACGGCCGGGCGGTTGAGACCCGCACCATGTCGTCCGTGCTGGCCTTCATGCTGTTCTACGGCCTGTCCATCGCGGTGTTCACCAGCCTGCTGCTGCTCTCGGGCCTGGACCCGATCACGGCGTTCTCGGCCGTTTTCGCCAGCGTGAACAACACGGGGCCCGGCCTGGGTCCGGTGGGCCCCATGGGCACCTTTGCGGTGCTGTCGGACTTCCAGATCTGGGTCTGCACCTTTGCGATGCTGATCGGCCGGCTGGAACTGCTGACGGTGCTGGTGCTCTTCACGCCGATCTTCTGGCGCAAATAGGCGCCGCCACGTCCCGAAATCTTCAGGGATAACCCTAATTAGGGTTATCCCGTCCCCTTTGGAAATCCCCGTCTTTTCTGGCTCCGCGGCGTGCGCTCGCCCAGAACCCGCGCCAATCCTGGGCGGTAAGCGCTTGCTTACTTTTCCTTAGAGGGAAAAACCGGATGATTCGCGATGTTGCACACAAATGTCACGATTTTCAATCGTTTTGCCACAAACCTGCGGCTATCATGCGTTCACAAGCCGCCGTCTAGTGCCCCCCGGGAGGTTGCCGGGCTTCAAGGTCGAACGGCGCATACCCTCATCAAACATTCAAAGGAGTCCGAGATGGAACAAATCCCGTTCATTTCGTCGGCCCCCAACACCCTGGGCATCGAACTCGAGCTGCAACTGATCGACCCCCGCAGTTTTGACCTTGCTGCAGCGTCTGACGAACTGTTGGCCCAAATGGCCAACCATCCTATTGCCGACCGCGTAAAACCCGAAATCACGCGGTCCATGATCGAACTGAACTCCTCGGTGCATGAGCACCCCATGGGCCTCTTGGCCGAAATGCGCGAGATGCGCGACGCCCTGGTTGAAGCCGCGGATGCGGTCGGCGTGTCGGTGGCGGGCGGTGGCGCCCATCCCTTCATGCGCTGGCAAGAGCGCTCCATCTCGGATACCCCGCGCTTCCAGTACCTGGCCGAAATGTACGGTTACCTGGCGCGTCAATTTACGGTGTTCGGCCAACACATCCATCTGGGCGTGAAAAGCGGCGACGACTCGATCAAGCTGCTGCGCCGACTCTCGCCTTACGTGCCGCACTTCATCGCGCTGACGGCGTCGTCGCCGTACTGCGAGGGGGTGGACACCCTGTTCTCGTGCTCGCGCCTGAATGCGGTCAACAGCTTCCCGCTCGCCGGCCACATGCCCCCCGAGGTCAAGGACTGGTACCAGTTTGAAGCCCACCTGTCCCAGCTTCGCGCTTTTGGTCTGGCCGAGAGCATCAAGGACTTGTACTGGGATATCCGTCCCAAGCCCGAGTTCGGCACGGTCGAAATCCGGGTCTGCGACACGCCGCTGACGGTGGAGCGCGCCTGCCAGGTGGCGGCGTTTGCCCAAGCGCTGTCCGTGCTGCTGATGCGCGAGGAAGATCCCAGCGACAACGCCTGGCTGTCCTATCGCAGCAACCACTTCCAGGCCTGCCGCTTTGGCCTGCAGGGCAGCTACGTCACGCCCGACGGGCAGCGCGTGCGCCTGATCGACCATATGCGTGCGCTGTTCCAGCGTCTGATGCCGGTGGCCGAGGAACTGGGTACGGGCGACATGATCGCCGCCTTGCGCGACGACGCCATGCGCGCCGGCAACGACGCCCGCTGGCTGCGCAGCCAGTACCATCGCCTGCGCGACTTGCCGCTGGTGGTGGAAGCCATGTCGAACGCGTGGCGCGGTGCGGCGGCGCCCGTTGCGCCGCCGGCAGAGCCGACCGCGGTGCTTCGCCGCCGCATCCGGGCAACGTCCGAACCCATGCAAGGTCTGTCCGCGTCCGAGCCGGGCGTGACCGTGCCGGAACGCTTGCACTAGGCTGCGGCAGGGGCGCGTGCGAGGCCCGCTTGGCGGGCCTTTTTCACATGCGCGGCGTGCAGGCCTGCTTTCGGAGACCGATCTTTCAGGGCGGCTTTGCAGGCCCTGTCGTCAAAGGGTTCCGCGCTGCCGGCCGCCGATCGCGCTGATGGACAGGCGGGTTTCGCCCGCCACGGTCCGATGCGCGGCGGCGCGCCAGGCGTGGCCGTAGGCCACTTCGATACTCAAGACGATCAGGCCGTCCGCATTGCGTTGCGCTTCCAGCGCCGCGCAAAGGCGGTCGCGCCAGTCGCGTCCCACGAGTCCGCCGCGGCGGCCTTCGGCGGGGTTACCGCCCAGGGCGCGCACATCCTGCAGCAGCTTTTCGGGGCTGCGGTAGGTCAGCGTCAGGATCTCCTGGTCCATCACCGGATCCGCAAAGCCGTTTTCCACCAGCAGGTCGCCGAAGTCGTGCATGTCCACGAAGGACGGCGTGGCCGTGCGCAGGCCGGCATCCGCCAGCGCCTGCCGCAATTCGCGCAGCGTGGCCGGTCCCAGACAGGAAAACATCGCCAGGCCGCCCACTTTCAGGATGCGGCGCCATTCGGCCAGCACGGCGTGCGGTTCGCGGTGCCAGTGCATGGCCATGTTCGACCACACCAGTTCCAGCGATTCCGGCGGCAGGCCCGTGTTGGCCAGATCGGCGTTCACGAACGCGGGGGCGGCCGGGCCGCGCCGCGCCAGTTTGCCGATCCAGGCCGACAGGCCGCCTGGCGCGTGACGCTGGCGCGCCTGCGCCAGCAAGGGCTCACAGTTGTCCAGCCCGGTGTAGGCCGCGTCGGGATAGCGTTCGCGCAGCAGCGGCAGGTTGTCGCCGGCGCCGCAACCGGCGTCCAGCATGGCCTGCGGTTGCACGCGGATGTACTGCAGGCGGCCGAGCATGCGGCGCGCCACTTCGCCATAGAGGAATTGGGCGTCGGCCAGGTCGCCGCGGCGCGCGAACTGGCGCGGCACGTCGGCGCTGACGAGGGGCAGGGAGGGGGGCGTTGCGGTTTCTGGCAGGGACATTTCGGTCGCGCTCGCGGGATCTCCCGGGGCGGAGCATGGTTTGATCTGGGATGGCTCACATTATTGCCCATCCCGGCGGCAGGCTCCGATTGTCCCTACTGAACATGGGGCGACGGTTGTTGTCGCGCCTGGGATGCGATTGTCCGTTGTGCGGGGCACGGGTCGCGGGCGCGCGGCTGTGCGCCGGGTGTCAGGCGGACATCATGGCCGGACCGCCGGGGGGCTTGGCAAGATGCCCGCGATGCGCGCTGCGCCTTCAAGGGGGCGGACAGCATTGCGCGGCGTGTCTGGCACAGCCGCAGGCGTTCAGCCGCACGATCACGGCGTTTGACTATGCGCCGCCCGGCGATGCGCTGGTGCTGATGCTGAAGACGCAGTTGCGGCTCAGCATGGCGCCGGTGCTGGCGCGAATGATGGCGCAGGCGGTGCGGGAGGCGGCGGCGCAGTCCGGCGCGCAAGCCGCCGGCATTCCCGGATCAAGCGGTTTCGACACCGCCGCCGACTGCGGGCGCTGCACCGGGTTCCTGCCGCCCGATCTCCTCCTGGTCCCAATTCCCGCCAGCCGGGCGTCGCTGCGGCAGCGGGGCATGAACCCGGCGGCCGAAATCGCGCGCAGTCTGGCCGCCGAACTGGCGCTGCCGGCGCCGCGCCTCCTGCTCGCGCGGCGCCGCGAAACGCCCCGCCAGGCCACGCTCGGCCGGCGGGCGCGGCAGCGGGGGGCGGCGGGTCTCTTTGTCTGCACCGGCCCGGTTCGCGGTCGGCATGTGGCGGTGGTGGACGACGTGATGACCACCGGCAGTACCGTGGGCGCGGCGGCCACGGCCCTGATGGCGGCAGGCGCGGCCAGCGTGACGGTATTGGTGGCCGCGCGCACGCCATGATCTGCCTGCATCGCCGTCTGGATCGTGCCTGGCTTCCCGCCCGCATCCCCGCCCGTACCCCCGCATGCATCCTGGCCTGCCTCCGCCTTTTGCAACGGCGCCCGCATCCGCGCCTTCACCAGACCGCCGTCGGGTCGCGGTTCCTGGCCCCGCCGCCAAATCGGCGACAATCACGCTCGCGCGGCCGCTTCCCGGCCACGGACCTTTCCCCCTTTGCCCGCACCATGTTCCACGTCATTCTCGTCTGCCCGGAGATCCCTCCCAACACCGGCAACGCCATTCGCCTGTGCGCCAATACCGGCGCGCAACTGCATCTGGTGCGTCCCCTGGGGTTCGAGCTGGATGACGCCCGCATGCGGCGCGCGGGGCTGGACTATCACGAGTGGCAGCCTGTGCGCGTGCACGACACGCTGCAGGAGGCGCTGGACGACACCGGCGCCGTCGCGTCCAGCATCTATGCGCTGACCACGCACGCGCAGCGCAGCGTGGCCGACGTCAGTTTCAAGCCGGGGGATGTGTTCGTGTTTGGCCGCGAAAGCGCGGGCCTGTCAGACGAGCATCAGGCGATGTTTCCGCCGCAGCAGCGCCTGCGGCTGCCGATGCGCACCGGCCAGCGCAGCCTGAACCTGTCGAACGCCGTGGCGGTCACGGTGTTCGAGGCCTGGCGCCAGCAGGGCTACGAAGGGGGCGCATAGACGCCGCCCCTCGGTCTGAAGATCAGTCCAGCGACAGCTTCAGCTTGTCGATCACCTGGTCCCAGCGCGCCTTTTCATTCTTGATGCGGTTGGTCAGGGCTTCTGGCGTCGATGGGGCCGGCGTGAAGTATTGCAGCGCCAGCTGCTTGCGCACGGCCTCGCTATTGATGATGCGCGCCAGTTCGCTGTTGATCCGTTCAATGATCGGCGTGGGCGTACCGGCCGGCGCCAGGATCGCATTCCACGAGATGGCTTCAAAGTCCGGATAGCCCTGCGAGGCCATGGTGGGCACGCCGGGCAGGGCGTCGCTGGGCTGCAGGCTGGTCACGGCCAGCAGCTTGACCTTGCCGTCGCGCGCCTGGGGCACGGCGATTGCCGGCACCATGAAGCCGGCCTGCACGTCGCCGCCGATGATGGCGGTGATGACCTGCGGAAAGCCGGAATACGGGATGTGGGCCAGGTCCACGCCCGCGCGTTCCTTGAACATCTCCATGGCCAGGTGGGCTGAACTGCCCGGACCGACCGATCCGTAGTTCAGCGAGTTGCCGCGGCCCTTGACCAGCTTGACGAAGTCCTGGACGTTGTCGACCTTGAGGCTGCCCGGCACGACCAGCACGTTGGGGCTGGTGCCGACCAGCGATACCGGCTCCAGGTCGGTCAGCGGGTCGTAGCCCAGTGTCTTCTTATAGAGCGTGGGCGCCGTGACCAGCGGGCCGTTGATCGTGTAGAGCAGGGTGTAGCCGTCGGGCTTGGCCTGCGACACCATGCGCGTACCGATGTTGCCGCCGGCGCCCGGCTTGTTGTCGATCACGATGGGCTGGCCCAGGGCCTGGGACAGCGGCTCGGAAATCGTGCGCGCCAGGATGTCGGGCGACGAGCCGGGCGGGAAGGGCACGACCATGTGGATCGGGCGCTCGGGCCAGTCGGCGTGGGCGGCAACGGGCAGGATGGCTGCCAGGCTCAGGCAAAGGCCACGCAGCAGCGGGCCGACCCGGAACTTGCGGGTTTGCGTCATGAAGGATGTCTCCTCGGGGTGGGTGTCGTGTCTTGTTGTGGAAGCGGGATGGACGGGCGCGATCTAGGCGGCGCCGATGGCCTCGCCGGAGCCGGCGCCCAGTCCTTCATAGCGCGCATCCCGCGCCAGCAGGGCCGAGACGGCGGTCATGGGTGCGACGCCTTCGAAGAGCACGGCGCACACCGCTTCGGTGATCGGCAATTCGACATTGATGGCGCGGGCGCGGTCCAGCGCGGCGCGGGCGCAGCGCACGCCTTCGGCGGTGATGCCGCTGGCCAGGATGTCGGCCAGCTTGCGGCCCGCGCCGATCTCCAGGCCCACGCGCCGGTTGCGCGACAGCTCGCCGGTGGCGGTCAGCACCAAATCGCCCAGGCCGGTCAGCCCGGCGAAGGTTTCGGCCTGCGCGCCCAGCGCGACGCCAAAGCGGGTCATCTCGGCCAGGCCGCGGGTGATCAGGGCCGCGCGGGCATTGGTGCCCAGCGCAAGGCCGTCGCCAATGCCGCAGGCAACCGCAATGACGTTCTTGAGCGCGCCGCCGACTTCGACGCCAACCAGGTCGGTGCTGGCGTAGACGCGCAGCGCCGCGCCATGGAAGGCGGCGGTGGTGGCTTCGCGCAGGGCGGGGCTGCTGCTGGCGACCGTCAGGGCGACGGGCAGGCCCTGTGCGACTTCGCGCGCGAACGAGGGGCCCGACAAGGCGCCGCCGGTCGCGCCGGGCAGGGCCTCGCGCATGATTTCGTGGGGCAGTCTGGCCGTGTCGGCCTCGAAGCCCTTGCACGTCCAGACGATGGGCGTGTCTTGCAGTCCCAGTGCGGGCAGCCGTTGCGACAGCGCCTCGCAGATGGACGTGAGACCCGCGACGGGCACGCCCAGCACGATCAGACGGCGCGCGGCGTCGTCCTGCAGGGTGCGCAGCGTGGCGTCCAGATCAGAGGAATATTGCAGCGTCTTGGGCAGGGAAATGCCCGGCAGATAGCGGGCATTTTCGTGGGTGGCGGCCATGGCGGCCGCTTGCGCGGCTTCGCGCGCCCAGAGCTGGGTGGGGTGGCGGCGGCTGGCGGCCGCCGCCAAGGCGGTGCCCCAACTGCCCGCTCCCAGGACGGCGACGCGCAGGCGCGGCTCGGCGGGTTGGTTCATGGGGCGCCGCGGGGTGCTTACTGGCGGGTGGCGCCGGGGGGCAGGATGATGCCCGATTCGGCACCGTTGGCGCCGGCGGCCTGCTGCTGTTGCAGTTCGGCGATGCGTTGCTCGTACAGAGCCTGGAAGTTGACTTCGGTCAGGTGCAGCGGCGGCATCGAGGTGCGGGTGATCGCATCGGCGATGTTGGCGCGCAGGTACGGGTACAGCATCGTGGGGCAGACAATGCCCAGCAGCGGATCGAGTTGCTCTTCGGGGATGTTGGCCGCTTCGAAGATGCCGGCTTGCGTGCCTTCAACCAGGTACACGACCTTGTCGTTGATGCGCGTGGTGACGGTGACGGTGACCGTGGTTTCGAACACGGTTTCGGCCAGGCGCTGGCCGCCCACGGTGATGCTTACTTCGACCTGCGGCGCTTCCTGCTCCAGGAACACGTGAGGCGCGTTCGGCATTTCCAGCGAAAGGTCTTTCAGGTAGACGCGCTGCAGATTGAACGAGGGCGCGTCGTTGCCGCCTTCTTGCTGGGTGTTTTGGTCTTGATCAGCCATGAGTGTTTCCGTTGGTGGGAGAGGCAAAAAGGGGCGATTAGCCGTTCAGCAAGGGGGTCAGTCCACCCGAGCGGTCCAGGGCTATCAGGTCGTCGCAACCGCCGACATGGGTATCGCCGATGAAGATCTGCGGGACGGTGCGCCGGCCGGTGCGTTCGATCATGACATCGCGCTGGGACGGTTCGCGGTCGATCTGGATGATTTCCAGGTCGGCCACGCCACGCTGCTCGAGCAGCGCCTTGGCGCGGGAGCAATAGGGGCAATAGTCCTTGCTGTACATGACGACTTTGTTCATAGGGCGCTCCTGTAGGTACAAGAATAGGTAGATGGGGGCGAGTCCCCCTGCTTCAACCCTTCTGGGTTACCGGCAGGCTGGCGGCCGACCAGGCACGCATGCCGCCTTCCAGCGGCACGACGTCGGTGAATCCCTGGGCGCGCAGCTTGGCGGCGGCGCGGGCCGAATCGCGGCCATTGTCGCAAACCACCACCAGCGGCTTGTTCTTGGGCAGCGAGCCGGCCTTCTGCTCGAGGTCGGCTGCCGGCACGTTTCGTGCCTGGGCGATATGACCGGCCTGGAATTGCTCGACGGGGCGCACGTCGACCCACACGGCATTGCGCTGGTTGACCATCTGGATGGCTTCAGTCGTGCTGATGGCGGACCCGGTCCGGCCCTTGCGCAGGGCGGGAATGATCAGCATCACGCCGGAAACCACGGCGACGGCGACGATGAAGATGTTGTTTTTATCGAGCAAGAATTGCAAAAGGTCCACGAAGGCTTCCTGTAGTACGTCGGCGGGCGCTACGTCGGCTTGCGGGTGGGCAAGTCTTCCGGCCAGCCTGGTAGGGGCGAACCCTGATGCGACGCGTCCAGGACATGGACGCGGTGCGCCGGGGCAAAATCACGGGCAAAATCACTCAATTATAAAATGAGCGCATTCCTTAACCATCCTCCAACTTTAACCCGCCCGGCGGGCGCCCCAAACCATGCACAAACTCGTACTGATGCGCCACGGTGAAAGCCAGTGGAATCTTGAAAACCGTTTCACCGGCTGGACCGACGTCGACCTGACCGACACCGGCCGCGAACAGGCCCGCAAGGCGGGCGAACTGCTCAAGAAAGAAGGCTTCACCTTCGACCTGGCCTACACCTCGGTCCTCAAGCGCGCCATCCGCACCCTGTGGATCGCCCTGGACGCCATGGACGCCATGTACACCCCGGTCGGCGTGAACTGGCGCCTGAACGAACGCCACTACGGCGCCCTGCAGGGCCTGAACAAGTCCGAAACCGCCGCCAAGTACGGCGACGAGCAGGTCCTGATCTGGCGCCGCGCCTACGCCATCGCCCCGGAGCCGCTGTCGCTGGACGACGAACGCCACCCGCGCTTTGACAGCCGCTACGCCAAGATCCCGGCCGACCAGCTGCCCGCCACCGAGTGCCTGAAGGACACCGTGGCCCGCGTGCTGCCGTTCTGGAACGACTCCATCGCCCCGGCTATCCGCTCGGGCCGCAAGGTGTTGATCGCCGCCCACGGCAACAGCCTGCGCGCCCTCATCAAGCACCTGGACAATGTGTCGGACGACGACATCGTCAACCTGAACATCCCGACCGGCCAGCCGCTGGTCTACGAACTGGATGATGACCTGCGTCCGATCCGCCACTATTATCTGGGCGATGCCGCCGAGATCGAGGCGGCCATGGCTGCGGTCGCAGCTCAGGGCAAGGCCAAGAAGGACTGATATCTCTATGCGTCGCACGGCGGGGTTGTTGTTGGCGGTCATGTTGGCCAGTGGGACGCTGCCTGCGCGCGCCGCGCCCAGTGACCTCGCCGGGCGTCAGTCCGACGCCGAAAAGCAGCAGGCCGCCTTGCGCGACCGCATCGAGAGTCTGCAAAAGGACATCGACGACCGCGAGGCGGCCCGCAAAGAGGCCGCCGACGCGCTCAAGCAGTCGGAATCGTCGATTTCCCGCATCAACCTGCGCCTGAAGGAACTGGCCGACGCCAACCGCAAGGCGAGGGCCGATCTCGCGTCGCTGGAAAAGCAGATCACCGCGCAGGAGGCCGTGCTGGCCAAGCGCCGCGTCGAACTGGCCGACCAACTGCGCACCCAATACACCAGCGGCCTGTCGCCCTGGACGGCGCTGCTCTCGGGCGACGATCCCCAGGTCCTTGGCCGCAATCTGGGCTACCTGGACTACGTGTCCCGTGCCCGGGCCGACGCCGTGAAGGCGCTGCGGACCGACATCGACCGGCTGGCCGCCCTGCAGGCGCAGGCCGACGAACGCCGCGCCGAAATCGAAAAGGGGGTCGCCGAAACCTCCGAACAGAAAACTGCGCTGGTCGCGCAGCAAAAAGAGCGCGCCAGCCTGCTTGCCCAGCTTGAAGGCCAGATCGCCGCCCAGCGCGCCGAGGCCAACAAGCTCGGCCGCGACGATCAGCGCCTGTCGC
Organism: Achromobacter sp. UBA4530; assembly: GCF_002388205.1. Taxonomy (NCBI): domain Bacteria; kingdom Pseudomonadati; phylum Pseudomonadota; class Betaproteobacteria; order Burkholderiales; family Alcaligenaceae; genus Achromobacter; species Achromobacter sp. UBA4530. Next base: position 82,321 of record NZ_DGMA01000045.1, read on the forward strand.
GGCTGATCACCGATCTGGATGCGGCCATCGCCAAGCAGATCGAGGAAGCCCGCAAGGCCGAAGAAGCGCGCAAGCGCGCCGAAGAAGCCCGCCGTGCCGAGGAAGCGCGCCGCGCGGCTGAAGAAGCCCGCCGCGCCGCCGAAGAGGCCAAAAAGCGCGCCGAGGCCGAACGCCGCTCGCAGGACGCGCGCCGCAAGGCCGAGGCAGACCGCAAGGCCGCCGAAGACGGCGCGCGCCGCGACAGCGAAGCCCGCGAGGCCGCCCAGGCGCGCGAACAGGTCGAAGCGGCAGCCCAGAAGAACCGCGGCCCGGTGGCCGTGGCCGACCCGGACGCCGCCGGCCTGCGTCCCGCCGAGCAGCGGCAGACCCGCATCGGCGGCCCGGCCGATACTCCGCCGTCAACAAAACCCGCGGATCCCCCCAAAAAGGCGGAACCTGTTGAAGAGCCCGCCACTCCAACGCGCAGTGCATCGGCCCAGCAGACCGCCAAGGCGCCGCCGGTCGGCGGCGGCAACGGCCTGCGTCATGGGCTGGCCATGCCGGTGCGTGGCCAGGTGCAGGGCAGGTTCGGGGTGGATCGTCCGGACGGCGGCGTGTGGCGCGGCGTGGTGCTGCGCGCGGCCGAGGGCACGCCCGTCAAGGTAGTGGCCCCCGGTACTGTGGTTTACGCCGATTGGCTGCGCGGCTTTGGCAACCTCATCATTGTGGATCATGGCCAGCAGTACCTGACCGTCTATGCTTACAACCAAAGTCTGCTCAAACGGGTGGGCGATGCGGTGGCCGGCGGGGATACTATTGCTACCGTGGGCGCAACCGGCGGCCAAGTGGAATCCGGCCTATACTTTGAAATTCGCCATCGTGGCGCTCCAGTGGACCCGGCCCAATGGCTGGCGCAGTAGATGTGACGGCTGGTGCAGCCGGTTTGCTGGAATGCAATCGGCGTAAACGCTGTCGGTAAATGAATGTCGTTGGAAAAATACCGTTGGTAAATTACCAAACCCATCGGCGAAAACAAAATTCGGGAAGTGTGCATGGGCACTCGTAAGTTTCGCGGTTTCGGTCTGATTGCCATCGGTGCGGTGGCTGGTGTGTTGCTGAGTGTTGGCGTGACTGCGGTCGCCCAGCGTGGCAGCCCCCTGCCTCTGGACGAGCTCAGGCAACTGAGCAATGTCTTTGCCGCCATCAAGAACAACTACGTCGAGGCCGTCGACGACAAGACCCTGATCGACAATGCCATTTCCGGCATGGTGTCGAACCTGGATCCCCACTCCGCCTACCTGGATGCCGACGCGTTCCGCGAAATGCAGACCGCGACGCAAGGCGAGTTCGGTGGCCTGGGTATCGAGGTCGGCGCGGAAGACGGCTTCGTGAAGGTCATCTCGCCCATCGAGGACACGCCCGCGGCCCGCGCCGGCGTCATGGCGGGCGACCTGATCATCAAGATCGACGACACGCCCACCAAGGGCATGACCCTGAACGACGCGGTCAAGCTCATGCGTGGCGCGCCCAAGTCGCCCATCACCCTGACGATCATGCGCGCCGATCGCCCGCAGCCGATCGTCGTAAAGATCGTGCGCGACATCATCAAGGTGCGCAGCGTACGCAGCAAGATGCTGGACAACGGCATCGCGTACGTGCGCGTCGCCCAGTTCCAGGAAAAGACCGGCGCCGACCTCGCCCGCCAGCTCAAGGATCTGGGCGCGAAGGAACCGCCCAAGGGCCTGGTGCTGGACCTGCGCAATGACCCGGGTGGCCTCCTGACCAGCGCCATCGGTGTCTCCGGCGCGTTCCTGCCGCCCGATGCGCTCGTGGTGTCCACGGACGGCCGCACGCCGGACGCCCGTCACAAATACCTGGCGACGCCGTCGGAATACGCCCGCGGCGAAAGCAACTACCTGTCCGGCCTGCCGGCCTGGACCAAGACGGTGCCGATGGTGGTGCTGGTGAACGTGGGTTCGGCCTCGGCCTCCGAGATCGTGGCCGGTGCGCTGCAGGACCACAAGCGCGCCAAGGTGCTGGGCAACCGCACGTTCGGCAAGGGCTCCGTGCAGGTGATCCTGCCGCTGTCCGAAACCACCGCGGTCAAGCTCACCACGTCGCGTTACTTCACGCCCAGCGGCCGTTCCATTCAGGCCACCGGCATCGAACCGGACTACGTCGTTGCCGATACGGCCGACGGCGACCTGTTCCGCCTGCCGCGCGAAGCCGACCTGCAACGTCACCTGTCCAACCAGCAGACCACCAACGAAATCAAATCCAGCGCCGACCAGGACAACGTGGAACTGCCGGCCAAGGTGTTTGAATTCGGCGGCAAGGACGACTTCCAGCTTCAGCAGGCCCTGAACCTGCTGGCCGGCAAGCCGGTGCAGAAGGGCTCGGCCCGCGCCCAGGCCAAGGCTGACGCCAAGGCCGGCGGCGGAACGCCCCAGCGCATGAAGATCACGCCGACCGGAGTCGAGCCCAGCAAGGACAAATGAACGACGAGCAACTGCTGCGCTACGCCCGCCACATCCTCCTGGACGAACTCGGGATCGAAGGGCAGGAAAAACTGCTGGCGGCGCGTGTGCTCATCGTGGGGGCGGGCGGTCTGGGTTCGCCCGCCGCGCTCTACCTGGCCACCGCCGGCGTGGGCGACATCACGCTGGCCGACGACGATGTCGTCGAACTCAGCAATCTGCAGCGCCAGATTCTGCACACCACCGCGAGCGTTGGCCGGCCCAAGGCCGAGTCCGGCCGCGACATGCTGGGTGCCTTCAATCCGCAGACCCGCGTTCACGCCCGGGTCGAGCGCCTGAAGGACCAGGCCTTGTCCGATGCCGTCGCGCAGGCGGATCTGGTGCTCGACTGCACCGACAACTTCACCACCCGCCACGCCATCAACCGCGCCTGCGTGCAACACCGCAAGCCACTGGTGTCCGGCGCGGCCATCCGGTTCGACGGCCAGGTCAGCGTCTATGACCTGCGCTACGACAACGCGCCGTGCTACCACTGCCTGTTTCCTGAAGCCGACGACGTCGAGGAAGCCAACTGCGCCACCATGGGCGTCTTCGCGCCGGTGGTCGGCATCATCGGCAGCATGCAGGCCGCCGAAGCCCTAAAGCTGCTGTCCGGCGTGGGCGAAAGCCTGTCCGGGCGCCTCCTTTGGCTGGACGTGCGCACCATGCAATGGCGCAGCGTCAATGTGCAACGTGACCCCGAATGCGCGGTCTGCGGCCACCGGGGGCACGCCTGAAGTCTGTCGGTATTGAACCCAAGAACAATACTAAAGGTTTCAAATACCTGCTATAACGCCAGCCAGCCTACTGATTTCGGGTAGAGGGGCATGGACATGACGGCGTGGATACAGGACTGAAGTTCAGCCTGCCCAAGTGGCGGCTGACACGTTGGCTGACGCATTCCGGGCATGACACGCCGGCGGACATCCGCGCGGCGCTCATCGCCAGTCTGTTCGGCACGCTTCCCATTTTTGCCGGCGGGGTCATCAACACGCTGATGATCTCGGGCGTCGTCGCGTGGCGGCGGCCCGAACCGCTGTATATCTCGTGGCTGATCCTGGAGGTCGTGCTCGCGCTGGTGCGCGTCGTCATCCTGCGATCCGCGCTGCGAGCGGCCCCCAAGGGCGGCAATACCCACACCGATCTCTACATCCTGCTGGCGTTGTTCTGGGCGTTCAGCGTGGGCTATGGCGTCTTCATCACCTTGTTGAACGGCGACTGGCTGGCCGCGACACTGGCCGGCGTGTCCTGCGGCGCCATGGCCGGCGGGATCTGCTTCCGGAACTACGGCGCGCCCCGCCTGGTGGGCGCCATGATTTTCCTGAGTCTTGGCCCCATGTGCCTGGGCGCGCTCTTCACCGGCGAATGGGTCATGGCGATCGTGTTCATCCAGATTCCGTTCTATCTGATCAGCATGGTCATCGCCTCGCACCGCCTGAACCGCATCCTGGTGTCCACCATGTTGGCCGAGCGCGACAGTGATCGCCGCGCCAGCGAAGACGCGCTGACCGGCCTGGCCAACCGCGCCGGCCTGCAGGCGGCGCTGGAACGCGTGTGCTCCAGCGCACGCGGCCATGACAGCGCCGCGGCGCTGCTCTACATGGACATGGACGACTTCAAGCGCATCAACGACACGCACGGCCACGCCGGGGGCGATCAGGTGCTCAAGACCATCGCGGAACGCATGCGCGCCATGCTCCGCGTGGACGACGTCGCCGCGCGGATCGGCGGCGACGAATTCATCGTGCTGGTCACCGGCATCGACGCCACCGCCGCGCTGCGGCTGGGCGAACACCTGCTGCGAGACGTCTCGCAGCCCATCACGCTGGCAGACGGCAACCGCGTCTGCGTGGGACTGTCCATCGGCATCTCGATCCTGTCCGGCGCCAACCGCACCCCGCAGGGCGCGCTGGACTCCGCCGATGCCGCGCTGTATCGCGCCAAGGCGCAGGGCGGCCGCTGCTGCGTGGTGGATCAGAGCGGGCAGATCGCGGAAAGCGAAGGATTGCAGAGCGCGTCCGTCGCGGCTTGATAGGGAGCGCGGCTGTCCGAATCGGTCCGAATCGGTCCAGCTCCGTATTCCGCGTGCGGCGTGCCCGTTGCGCAGCGGATGCTTTCCAGACGCAACCCCACCGCGCTTCGGACGCATTCCAGCTTCGATCTCCGCCGCGCGTTCCCACTTCCCGATCCCGCCGGTGAGTTGCACTGGCCCCCTCACGAAACAACAAAGTTATCAGATAACCTGAAAAATATGCCTATAATCCGCCCATGTTGACCAAGAGCCTCACCCTCACCGAGCAGGTTGCCCGCCAGCTCGCCAGCGACATCGCGGATGGTGTCCATGCCGTCGGCGCCAAGCTGCCGGCCGGACGCGTGCTGGCCGAGCAATACGGCGTCAGCGCCGCCGTCATCCGCGAAGCCACGGAGCGCCTGCGCGCACAAGGGCTGATCCAGAGCCGGCAGGGTTCGGGCAGCACGGTCGTCTCGCGCACCGGGGCGCAAGGCTTTCAGGTGTCCACCGGCATCGCGGTCGACCGCAAGAAGCTCGCCAGCGTCTACGAACTGCGCATGGAACTTGAAGGCGGCGCAGCCGCCCTGGCGGCTGTCCGCAGCACGCCGGAGGACCTGGACGCCATGGCGTCAGCCCTCGCCTCGCTGCAAGCCCATCTGGACCACCCCGAGGCCGGCGTCGAACATGACATCGCTTTCCACGTCGCCATCGCGACCGCCACGCACAACAGCTACTACCAGGACCTGCTGCAATACCTGAACCTGCAGCTGCGCCTGGCGGTCAGCACCGCCCGATCCAACAGCCGCCTGCAAGATGGCCTGACCGCCGCCGTGCACCAGGAACACGTCGCCGTGTTCGAGGCCATCCGCGCCCGCGACCCGGACCGTGCCCGCCAGGCCGCCATCCGCCACCTGCAGCAAGCCGCCGGCCGCCTGCAACTCGATCTTCTCTCTCCCGCCGCATCCCACATCTCATGAGCGCATCCGACTTTTCTCAACGGCTGGTCCAAGCCCTGGGCCCCGACACCGTCTTCACCGACCCGGCCGACATCGCGCCGTGGCTGTCCGATTGGCGCGGCCTGTACAACGGCCAGGCCCAGGCGGTTGTGCGCCCGCGTACGACGGCCGAGGTCGCCACGTGCCTTGCCTTGTGCCAGGAAGCCGGCGTGCCGGTCGTGCCGCGCGGCGGCAACACCGGCCTGTGCGGCGGCGCCACGCCTGACGGCGGCGCCAGCAACGTCGTCATCAGCCTGGACCGCATGAACGCCGTGCGCGCCATCGACACCGTGGCCAACACCATGGTTGCCGAGGCCGGCGCCATCCTCGGCAATCTGCGCCGCGCCGCCCAGGACGCCGGCCGCCTGCTGCCGCTCAGCCTGGCCGCCGAAGACTCCAGCCAGATCGGCGGCAACGTCGCCACCAACGCCGGCGGCGTGAACGTAGTGCGCTATGGCATGGCGCGTGAACTGGTCCTGGGCCTGGAAGCGGTGCTGCCCACCGGCGAAATCTTCCACGGCCTGCGCACCCTGCGCAAAGACAACACCGGCTACGACCTCAAGCAATTGCTCATCGGTTCCGAAGGCACGCTCGGCATCATCACCGCCGTCGCGCTGCGCCTCTACCCGCGCACCGACGTGCGATCGGTCGTGCTGGCTTCCGTCGAATCGCCCGCGCAAGCGCTGCAACTCTTCGAGATCCTGTTCGAACAATGCGGCGCGCGCCTGCAGGCGTTTGAGTTTTTCACCGGCGATTGCCTGGATCTGGTGCTGACGCACGCCGAGGGCGTGCAGGAACCGTTCGAACAGCGCTACCCGGCCTACGTGCTGGTGGAACTGGCCGACACGACGGACGAAACCGCCCTGAACACGCTGCTCGAAAACGTCATCGGCACGGCGCTGGAACGCGGCCTGTGCCTGGACGCCGCGGTCTCGGCATCGCTGGCGCAGTTGCAGACGCTGTGGAAGCTACGCGAGGAAATCTCCGAAGCCCAACGCGCCGACGGCCCGCACCTGAAGCACGACGTGTCGCTACCGATCGAACGCATCCCCGACTTCATGCAGACCGCCGAAGCCCGCGTACGCGCGCTGTACCCCGACATCCGCCCCTTCATCTTCGGCCACTTCGGCGACGGCAACCTGCACTACAACCTGTCCCGCCCCGCAGGCGCAGACCGAAACTGGGTCGCTGAGCATGGGGCGGCGATCACGGATGCGGTGTTGGATGAAGTGAATCGGTATGGCGGGAGTATTTCTGCCGAGCATGGGATCGGGCAGTTGAAGCGGGAGCATTTCTTGCATAGCAAGGATGCGTTGGAGTTGCGGTTGATGCGGGAGATCAAGAAGGTGATGGATCCTGCGGGGATCATGAATCCTGGGAAGTTGTTGTAGGCGGTTTTGTGGGTTTTATCTTCGTAGGTTGCAGCAGATCTTTGTAGGCTGCATCAGATCTTCGTAGGTCATATCAGATCTTCGTAGGTCGCCCGACGCCGCGGTCACCGTGGGCACGATCGCCCACGATTGCGGTC
>NZ_DGMA01000045.1:89572-89693 GCF_002388205.1 Achromobacter sp. UBA4530
GGCGGCAATCGGCATCGGAGCCGTGGGACGTCGTGGCGGTGGGCGCTGCGCGATGGTGGGGATCGGTTTGCTAATGGTGCTCGCCGACGGGGGAGGGGCCGTGATGGGCGGCGCGCGTCGA
>NZ_DGMA01000043.1:0-151163 GCF_002388205.1 Achromobacter sp. UBA4530
GGCGCGGGGTGCGGGGCGCGTCGATCAGCACGAGGGAATCTGAAGGGAGCCGAAGGCGGACGAAGATGACGAACGCGAAGTCCGGAGCGAAGGCTCCGGACCGCAATCGTAGCCCCGCGCACCCAGGCCACCGCCGTGCCGGGCGTCTTAAGAACCCGCACCGATCCCACACGGACCGTCTCAAAAACTCGCCCCGCGCCCCACCTGCCTTCTCAAGAACCCGCACCGAAGCCGCACCACACCCGGCCGATACCGACGAAGGGATTTCCCTCACTCCCCCCGCAACTCCCATCCGGTCCCGTAAACTCCGCGCAAAAGCGCAACCAAAAACCCGCGCACCAAGGGGATCCGGGGCAACTCCCCGGCAGATTCAACAAGCACCAGGCCATTCATGTTCGCCGACCTGAAGCACCTCTCGCACCACGCCGCCTGGCGCCGTCAGCTTGAAATGCTGCTGGAATCCGCCGGCGAAGGCATCTACGGCATCGACCTGCGCGGCAGATGCATCTTCATCAACAGCGCCGGCGCCGACATGCTCGGCTACACCCCCGATGAGCTCGTCGGCCGCAACATGCACTACCTCATCCACCACTCCCACGCCGACCGCACCCTCATGCCGGTCCACGACTGCCGCATCTTCAAAGCCTTCCGCGACGGCCGAGGCGAACGCGCCGACGACGAAGTGCTCTGGCGCCGCGATGGCACGTGCTTCGACGCTCAATACGCCTCGTACCCCATCCGCAACGACCACGACGTCGTAGGCGCCGTCGTCACCTTCTCCGACATCACCGCCCGCAAAGGCATCGAACGTGAGCTTCAAAACACCCAGGCCCTGCTAGAACGCCGCGTCGGCGAACGCACCGCTGAACTCAGCGCCGCCCACGAATCCCTGCGCCGCCTGTCTTCCCACCTGAGCACCCTGCGCGAAGAAGAACGCGCCCACATCGCCCGAAACATCCACGACGACCTCGGCGCCTCCTTCACCGCTCTGCAATTGGATCTGAACTGGTTGCGCCGCCAGCTAAGCGCCACCCCCGCCCTGCAGACGCACCTCGACCGCATGCTCGAAGTCACCCAGACCGCCATGGGCGCCACCCGCCGCATCCTCAACGACCTGCGCCCCGTCGTCCTTGACCATCTTGGCCTCTGGGCCGCCCTCGAAGCCCTGCTGCAAGACCTGCAAACCCGCAGCGGCCTCCAATGCCGTTACCTCTGCCCCCCCGACACCGAAAGCCTGCGCCTCGACCGCAACGCTGAAATCGCCATCTACCGCATCGTCCAGGAACTGCTCACCAACGTGCAGCGTCACGCCCGCGCCCGCAGCGTCAGCGTCAGCGCCGCCTGGGGCGCCGACGGCCTTGTCCTCACCGTCGAAGACGACGGCGTCGGCATGCAGTTGCCCGAAGACCGCCACACCTTCGGCATCCTGGGCATGCGGGAGCGCGCCCGCGCCATCGGCGGCGACCTTGCGCTGGACAGTGCCCCCGGCGCCGGCATGCGCGCCCGCCTGCGCCTGAACCCGCTGGCCGCATGAAGGAAACCCTGCCATGCCCCTGAACCTGCTCATCGTCGACGACCACCTCATCATCCGCCGAGGCCTCGCTCGCATTCTTGAAGAAGACCCGCGCGTCGCCCTCGTGCATGAAGCCGCCGACGGCCCCGCCGCTCTGCGCGCCCTGCGCCAGGCGCATTACGACGCCATCGTCCTGGACGTCGCCCTCGGCGAACGCGACGGCCTGGACGTGTTGAAAAGCGTGCGCGCCGACCACCCCGGACTCGGCGTCGTCATGCTGTCCGTCTACCCCGAATCCCAGTTTGCGGTCCGCGCCCTGCGCGCCGGCGCGCACGCCTACCTCAACAAAGGTTGCGAACCCGAAGAACTGCTGGCCGCGCTGACCAACGCCGCCGCCGGCAAGATGTACGTCACGCCCACCGTCGCCGAACTGCTCGCCCACACCGTGCGCCAGGACAGCTCCCGCCCACCGCACGAACTTCTGTCCAACCGCGAATTCCAGGTCCTGCAACTGCTCGTTGCCGGCCGCTCCGTCTCGGCCATCGGTGAACAGCTGGCGCTGTCCGTCAACACCATCTCCACCTACCGCAGCCGCATCTTCGAAAAGCTCAACGTCCGCACGCTGGTGGAACTGGTCTCCTACGCCAACACGCACCAGTTGGGTGCGATCTGAGCGCGCACGCACTACCGCGGCGCATCGCGCGCACCACGTAGTAAGTCCCCTACACGCGTATCGTTGAACCGGCGATACCGGCTGCCGCCACGCAGCCCCATGATGGCTCCATTCCCGATCGAAGGAGCCACCATGTCCCTCTTCAGCAATCCGTTCGACGCCAACAGCCGCCTTGCCTGCGGCTGCGGCCGCCACGCCTCGCAGGCCGAACACGAACGCGCCGCGCAAGCCGGTCTGACTGGCGACACCGCCGCCAGTGCCGTCGAGCAGGCCGTCATGCGCGCCCTGTTCCCCCAGGATGCGCTGCGCCGGCGCTTCCTGCGCGCCGTCGGCAGCGGCACCGCCATGGCAGCCATTGCGTCGATCTTTCCGCTGGCCGCCGCCAAGGAAGCTTTCGCGCAGACCGCCGGCCCGCTGGAGAAGCAGAAACTCAAGGTCGGCTTCATCCCCATCACCTGCGCCACGCCCATCATCATGGCGCACCCCATGGGCTTCTACGGCAAGCAGGGCCTGGACGTCGAAGTCGTCAAGACCGCCGGCTGGGCGCTCATCCGCGACAAAGCCATGTCCGGTGAGTACGACGCCGCGCACATGCTGTCGCCCATGCCGCTTGCCATCTCGATGGGTGTCGGCGCAAGCCGCGCTGTGCCGTGGACCATGCCCGCCGTCGAAAACATCAACGGCCAGGCCATCACGCTGTCCATGAAGCACAAGGACCGGCGCGACCCGAAGGACTGGAAAGGCTTCAAGTTCGCCGTCCCCTTCGACTACTCCATGCACAACTACCTGTTGCGCTACTACCTGGCTGAACACGGCCTGGATCCCGACACCGACGTGCAGATCCGTTCCGTGCCGCCGCCCGAAATGGTGGCCAACCTGCGCGCCGACAACATCGACGGCTTCCTGGCGCCCGATCCCGTCAACCAGCGCGCCGTGTACGACGGCGTCGGTTTCATCCACACCCTGTCCAAGGCCATCTGGGACGGCCACCCTTGCTGCGCGTTCTCCGCCAGCAAGGAGTTCGTCACCACCATGCCCAACACCTATCAGGCCCTGCTGAAAGCCATCATCGAGGCCACCTCCTACGCCCGCAATCCCGCCAACCGCAAGGAAATCGCCACCGCCATCGCCGCCCCCAACTACCTGAACCAGCCCGTCACGGTGGTCGAACAGGTGCTGACCGGCACCTACGCAGACGGCCTGGGCAAGGTGATCACCGATCCCAACCGCATCGACTTCGATCCCATGCCGTGGCAGTCGTTCGCCGTGTGGATCCTGACGCAGATGAAGCGCTGGGGCCAGGTCAAGGGTGACGTCGATTATCAGAAGATCGCCAGCGACGTCTTCCTGGCCACCGATGCCGTGCGCCTGATGCGCGAAGCCGGGCTGACCCCGCCCGCGGAAACCGGCAAGACCTTCAGCGTCATGGGCAAGCCCTTCGATCCCAGCCAGCCCGAGGCCTACCTCGCCAGCTTCAAGATCCGGAGGACCTGATGGGGTCCGTGCAACACTGGCGGGCCACGTTCCTGTCCGTCGCCCTGTTCCTGGCGTTTCTGCTGCTGTGGCACGCCGCCACCCGCCCCGATGCGGGCGAGGCGACGGTGGATCCGGCCTACGCCGCGCTGGTCGGCAATGCCGCGGCCAGCGGGTCCAAGACGCCGTTTCCCGGTCCTGCCGAGGTCGGCGCGCAGTTGTGGCAGCACCTGAAGGATCCCTTCTACGACCGAGGGCCGAACGACAAGGGGATCGGCATCCAGCTGGGTTACTCCGTCGCGCGGGTGCTGACTGGCTTCGGTCTGGCCGCGCTGGTCGCGATCCCACTGGGATTCCTGATCGGCATGTCCCGGACGGTGTACCGTGCGTTCGACCCCTTCATCCAGGTGCTCAAGCCGATCTCGCCGCTGGCGTGGATGCCGCTGGCGCTCTACACGATCAAGGACGCCAACACCTCCGCCGTCTTCGTGATCTTCATCTGCTCGCTATGGCCCATGCTGGTGAACACGGCGTTTGGCGTGGGCGCCGTGCGGCAGGACTGGCTGAACGTGGCGCGCACGCTGGAAGTGTCGCGGCTGCGCACGGCGCTGCAGGTCATCCTGCCCGCCGCCGCGCCCACCATCATGACCGGCATGCGCATCTCGGTCGGCATCGCATGGCTGGTGATCGTCGCTGCTGAAATGCTGATCGGCGGCACGGGCATCGGCTACTTCGTCTGGAACGAGTGGAACAACCTGTCCATCTCCAACATCATTTGCGCGATCTTCTTCATCGGCCTGATCGGCATGCTGCTGGACAACCTGCTGGCGCGCGCCGCCCGGCTGGTGAGCTATCGGGAGTAACGCGCATGAGCCAATCTTTCCTGCAGGTCCAAGGGCTGGGCAAGCGTTACGCCGGACGCGATGGCCGTCCGCAGCCGCCCGTGTTCGAGAACATCGATTTCCAGATCGACAAAGGCCAGTTCGTCTGCGTCATCGGCCACTCCGGCTGCGGCAAGACCACCATCCTGAACGTGCTGGCCGGCATCGACGACAGCAATGAAGGCATCGTCATCATGGACGGCCGCCAGATCGCGGGGCCGTCGCTGGAGCGTGGCGTCGTGTTCCAGGCGCACGCGCTGCTGCCGTGGCTGACGGCGCTGCAGAACGTGGAATTCGGCGTGCGCTCGCGCTGGCCGGCCTACAGCCGCGAACAGGTGCGCGTGCACAGCCAGCGCTACCTGGACATGGTCGGGCTGGGCCACGCGGCCGGCAAGAAGCCCTGCGAACTGTCCGGCGGCATGAAACAGCGCGTCGGCATCGCCCGCGCCTTTGCCATCCAGCCCAAGATGCTGCTGCTGGACGAACCCTTTGGCGCGCTTGACGCGCTGACGCGCGGCGCCATCCAGGATGAGCTGCGCGCAATCGTCCAGGAAACCCGCCAGACCGTCTTCATGATCACGCACGATGTGGACGAAGCCATCCTGCTGTCCGACCGCATCCTGCTCATGAGCGCGGGCCCGTACGCCCGCATCGCCGAATCCGTCACTGTGGACCTGCCGCGCGACCGCACGCGCGCAAGCCTGCATCACGAACCTCGTTATTACGACATCCGCAACCATCTCGTCGACTTCCTGGTCGACAAGGCCATCCACAAGGAGTGAATCACCATGATGTCCCGCGCTGAAGTCACCGAACTCGTCGTCACCCGCAAGCTGGAAAAAAAGCTCTCGTGGGGCGCCATCGCCGAAGCCGTCGGCCAGAGCAAGGAATGGACCACCGCCGCGCTGCTGGGCCAGATGACCATGACCGAGGAGCAGGCGCTGGCCGCTGCCCGCGTGCTGGATTTGCCGGCGGACGCCGTCGTGCAGCTTCAGGTCGTGCCCTACAAGGGCTCGCTGCCGTCCACGGTTCCGACCGATCCGCTGATCTACCGCTTCTATGAACTGATCAACGTCTACGGCACCACCTTCAAGGCGCTCATCAATGAAGAGTTCGGCGACGGCATCATGAGCGCCATCGACTTCAAGATGGACCTGTCGCGCGAGGCCGACCCCAAGGGCGACCGCGTGCAGATCGTGATGAGCGGCAAGTTCCTGCCGTACAAGACGTACTGATGCGGGTAAGGCGGGACGCGTCCCGCCCTTGGCTAGCCTTCGGCGGCCAGCTCTTCCCAGCCCAGTTCACGGGTGCGCTCCAGCGTCACCGTGACCTGGGCCGCCGCTTCGCGCACCGCCTCGATGAGGTCCTTCCCGTTCAGCAGCCGCGACGCGACGCCCGCCATGAACACGTCGCCCGTGCCGTGTACCGACGGCGGAATCGCGATCTCCGGGTGCGTCACCACGGTGGCGTCGTCGCGCGTCACGGCCACCAGTTGCAGCGTGCCGGGCGCGGCGGCCATCGGCGCGGCGCTGGTCGCGACGATCCATTGCGGCCCGCGCGCGATGAGCTCGCGCGCCGCGGCCACGACTTCATCCACCGACGACAGCGGCCGCCCGACCAGCAATTCCAGTTCGAAATGATTGGGCGTCATGCCCTCGGCCAACGGCACCAGCAGATCCCGGTACTGCGCGACCAGCCCTTCGTTCACGTAGAGCCCGTCATTGCGGTCGCCCATCACGGGATCGATGAACACCCGCAGTTCCGGACGCGATGCCCGCACGGCCGACAGCCATTGCGCCAGCAGGTTCGCCTGCCCCGGCTGCCCCAGATATCCGCAGACCACCGCGCGCGCCACCTGGCTTACGCGCCGTTCGTCCAATCCCTGCAGCAAGCCCTCGAACCAGTCCAGCGGCACCGCCCCGCCATGCAGCGTCGGATAGTGCGGCGTGTTGCTCAGGATGACGGTCGGCAGCGCGATCGCGCGCAGTCCCGCCTTGCGGAACACCGGCATCGCGGCATTGTTGCCCACATAGCCATAGACAACTTGGGATTGAATCGAGACGACATCCACCTGCGCGGTGCGGGCGGGCAGCGCTGCGCCTGGGGCGGGGGCAGCGGTAGTTGCGGTCATGAGGATTGCTCCTGGGTATGGGCCGAAGGCTTCAGGCCATCCGAGTAATGAAATAGATCTTCTTGACGAACTGGTCCACTTCCCAGCGGCCCGTATAGCCTTCGGGCATGACGAAGGCCTCGCCCACCGTCAGTTCATGCACCGTGCCGTCCGGGTCCACGAGGCGCGCCGCGCCTTCGACGATGTAGCCAAATTCGATGTAGCCCGTGGTGTTGGACTGGAAGGAGCCAGCCGTGCTTTCCCACACGCCGGCCTCTGCCTTGCCCGCGTTGCCTTCAAAGGCGGTCACGGTGCGAAAGGCCGCATCGCCCGACAGCGGACGGCGCGGCTTGCCGGGCACGGGGTTTTTCATGGGGCCGGCGTCGATGCGGACGAGCCGCGATTGATCGTTTTTCATCGGGGTTCCTGTGTCTTCCAAAAGCAATTCGATACGCCGCTCGCTCAGTGCGCCGCCACCACCAGCACTTCGGCCATGGCGCGGCTGACGGTGCGCATGCGGTGCGGCAATTCGGAGTCGAAATAAACGGAGTCGCCGGTTTCCAGGCGGAACTGGCGTTCGCCCACGTGGACCTCGATGGCGCCCTTGAGCACCAGCAGGAATTCCTCGCCCGGGTGCGGAAAGACCGCGGCGGCGTCCGGAAACTCGCGCGGCGGATGCACCACGAACGGCTCCATCGCCTTGACCTTGCGGCGGCCGGCCAACGACTCGTAATGATATTCGCTGCCCAGCCCGCGCCGCTGCAGGGCCTCGCGGTCAGCCACGCGCACCACGCTTACCACCTCGTCCTGCGCGGCGTCGTCGGCGCCGACCAGTTGCGACACGCCCACGCCATAGGCCTCGGCCAGGCGCAGCACCGTCGAGATGGAGGGCTCGCTCAGGCCCCGCTCCAGCTTGGAGAGATAGCTCTTGGTCAGTCCCGTGCGCTGCGCAAGCTGTTCCAGGGACAAGCTTTGCTGGCGGCGCAAGGTGCGTAGGCGGTGCGGCAGGTCGATCATGGGGCGGAAAGGCGCAAATACAACCGGTAAGAATGCCCGAAACGGGCGCTTCCGTCGAGCGCCCCCGCCCCATGCGCGTCAGCTCAGCACATTGGCGTGCGTCCGCAGCGCCCGGCGCGCGTAGTACGAAAAGCCCACCTGCGACCGCTTCGGCGTCAGGATCCAGTCGTGCGCCTCGTGTCCCAGTTCGGGCGGAATCGGCTGGATCATGCCGGCGGCCATCGCCAGCAACTGCATGCGCGCCGCGCGCTCGAACTGCAGCGCCAGCACGCAGGCCTCTTCCACCGACCCGGCCGCGATCAGCATGCCGTGGTGCGACAACAGGATGGCGCGCTTGTCGCCCAGCGCTTTGGAAATGATCACGCCTTCCTCGTTGCCCACCGGCACGCCGGGCCAGTCCTTCAGAAAGGCCACGTCGCCGTAAAGCGGACAGTTGTCCATGTGCGAGACCTCCAGCGGGACCTCCAGCATCGACAACGACGCCACATGCAGCGGATGCGTGTGGATGATGCAGTTCACGTCGGGACGCGCGCGGTAGATCCAGGAATGGAAGCGGTTCGCCGGATTGGGCATGCCGCCGCCTTCCTGCACCACCAGGTCCTCGTCGACCAGCAGCAGATTGCTTGCCGTGATCTCGTCGAAGCCCAGGCCCAGGCGCTGCGTGAAATATCGGTTGGGTTCGGGCGCGCGCGCGGTGATCTGGCCCGCCAGGCCAGAATCATGCCCGCCGTCGAACAGAATGCGGCAGGTCAACGCCAGCCGCTCGCGCAGCGTCCATTGTGGGGTCTCGAACTGGCGCTGCATCTCAGCCTGCGCACGCGCGATCAGTTCATCCTTTCCCAGGTGCATCGTATCGGCCATCATGTCTCCGTCATGCCGTTTCGATCAACGGCGTAAATCCCGGCAGACTGCGCATGCGCGCCAGCCAGGCAGTGATGTGCGCAAAGCCGGACAGGTCGTAACCGCCCTCGCCCGCCATGCTCGTGTAAGGGTACAGCGCGATATCCGCGATGGTCGGCGCGGTACCCACCAAGTAGTCGCGGCCCGCCAAATGCGCGTCCATCAGCGCGGCGGCCTTCATGCCGGCAGCGCGCCACGCCACCATCGCCGGGTCGTCCGCCTTCGCCGTTTGGCGTAGATGGATCAACAGGCGCGGCTGCGCGAAGGCGTGCATGTGCTGGGTCTGCTCGAAGCTCAGCCAGCTCGACACCTGCGCCTGCGCCAGCCGGTCTTCCGGCAGCCAAGGCGTGCCCATGCCCAGATACCAGAGAATGGCCTGCGATTCCGCCAGCCATTGTCCCTCTGGCGTCAGCAGCGCGGGCACCTGCCGCCATGGGTTGATGCGCGCGAAGGCGTCGGTTTCCAGGTCGCCCTGGACGATGTCGAACGTTTGCCGCTTGACCGGCAGGCCCATCAGCCCGCAGGCCAGCCGGATCTTCCAGGCATTGCCCGATCGCAGCGTATCCGCCAGCTCCAGCGGCTTGCCCGCCAGCGGGTGCGTTACCCGAATATTCATGCGTGGCTCCATTTCATGTGCGCGGTTGCTAATCCATTCTGATGTTGGCGCGCTTCACGATCTCGGCCCACTTGCTCTTTTCGCCGCCGATGAAGCGCTGGTACTCGTCGGGCGTGCCCGTATAAAGCTGCGTACCCTGTGCCGCCAGCTTTTCCTTCAGCTCTGGCGACGCGAGTGTTTTCTGCAACGCCGCGTTCAGTGCGGCCATGACCTCGGGCGGCGTGCCCGCCGGCGCAAAGAACGCGTTCCACGAACTGATTTGCAGGCCCGCATCGCCCGCCTCGGTGCTGGCGGGCACGGCCGGAGCAGACGGCAGCCGCTTGTCGGACGCCACTGCCAACGCGCGCAATTTGCCCGACGCCACATGGGGCATGATGACCGGACTGGCGTCCATCACCACATCCACCTGCTCGCCGATCGCCGCGTTCACCGCCTCGCTGCCGCTCTTGAACGGCACGTGGACGATATCGACGCCAGCCGTCAGCTTCAGCAATTCCAATCCAAGGTGCGGCGAACTGGCGTTTCCTGCCGAACCGAAATTCAGCTTGGCCGGATTGGCCTTGGCGTATTTGACGAACTCAGCAAACGACGCGGCGGGCACGCCCGCCCGCACGGCCAGTAGATACGGCGACCCGGACACCATGCCCACCGGCGAAAACTTGTCCGCGTCGTAGCTGAGCTTGGCGTAGATCAGCGGATTCACGACCTGCGTGCCCACCGTCCCCATGAAGATCGTGTAGCCATCGGCCGGCGCCGCGGCCGCCACCTGCGCCGCGATCACGCCACCCGCGCCGGGCCGGTTCTCGATCACGATCCCCTGCCCCAACACGTCCCCCATTCCCTTGCCCACCTGCCGGGCGACGATATCCGTGATGCCGCCAGCGCCAAACGGCACCACCAGCCGGATCGGCCGGTCAGGAAATGCGGCCTGCGCGCCTCCTGACATACCTGCGGTTATCGCCAGCGCGGCTACCAAGCTCAAGACCTTCATGCCATTCCCCTTGTGTGCGCCGTCGCGGCGCTATGACACAAAGTGTCCTATAGAGCATTGATTTTCCGCAAGAGGAATTTGATTAGGGAAATCCTTGAGCAGCAGGAATAGAGTTCGCCCTTTTTTGTTGAAGTTCGCGTTTCGGCTTTGATGGGCATCACCGGCTATTTCGCGGCCATCTCTCTTATTCTTCGCGGATGGACGGCCTGCAGGCTGAAGAAAGGCGAACTTTGCAATAAACGCGATTGAACTAGCGCGACAATCCAAGCCGGCAGATTTAGGGCATGCCCGTACGGGCATTGGGGAAGAGACACGGGCGTTTCGAGCACTCCTGCTATAGGTTGGGAGCTGTAAAAGAAGAAAGCCGTGCGTTGTATAGACGGCCCGGGGGCCCTGTGGTCAGTGGCCGCTTCCGGCCATAAAGAGACGTTCGTCTATTCTCAAGCTCACACGTGCATTAAGGCCACTCCGTTCAACAAGCAGTCATCCACGGCATGAAAACTGTGATCAAGCCATCGACGTTTGCTGACGTTTTTCCGCCATGCGTATCTGCAATCCCGTATGTCAAGTTCGCGGCTGTCCCCGAAAACCGGCATCCCCCGAAAGAAGTTGCGCGCAATATAGCTTCGCACCGACCTCCCGGCTCCCCTGCCCGTCGTAGTAGTTGCCCAAGTGCTCGTTCTATCCCTGGGTGGTCGTGGCCCCTGTTGGTATCATATGAAGTACTTAGTCCGGCGGTGCTGCCGCTCAAGAAAACGAACTCTAAACAACAATTGAGCCAACATACAACGAACATCCGCGCCTTCGTCGCCGCCGCAGCCTCAAGCGCTGACGACACGCTCAGAGCTTATTGCGGCATGGTCGCAATTGAACTTGTCCTTAAACAGGCAACTGGGCTGCCCGGCCACAACATCCCGCGCGCACTTAACGTCTTCGCGCAGCGCTTCGCTGTAGGCGGTCAACGGGACTGCAAGGTCCGGCTCAATGCGTTCTCAGCGCAGTTGAGTAATGCACTGAAGGCGATCAGCGTGCAAGGCAGGGACGGCGTTGCGCAGTTTGCCCCTGCGGAATCCTATCCCCACATTCGTTATACGCGGCTCGTCTCCGACGGCTGGCCTGCCCCATCGACGACTCATGAGCAGATGAAAACACTCGCCGATCTCGTGTGCAGCACGCGGTCCTACCTTGCAATGAAGTTCCAAAAACCACTCTGATCCAGTCATGACGATATCTGAATTCATTGAGTCCATTGCACAGATCGCCGGCATCAGGGTTGAGGTCGAATACGTGCATCCGACGCTGTATATCCTGTGTGTCGACAGTTCGTTCGAGGGTATGACCAACGATGCCCGGCTCGCCGCGTTTTGTGGGACGGTCAACATCCCAGCGGATGACGTCGAATCGGTTGCCGCTAGTCCAATGATCGAATTGGCACTGCTCACGGAAAGGGAACGTCAGGAGCAGTTCCGCTTTCTGGTTCCGGGCGGAGCCGGAACTAGCTGGCTAAGTGCGTTCGCTCCTGGCAACAGAACGGGCTTGGCATCGTCCGCCGTTCTGGCGGATCAGCAAGATATGGCCACCAAATCTCCCTCCCGCCAACGCCCTGCGAAAGCGGTTCATTTTTACGGATACAAGGGAGGTCAGGGGCGGTCGACGGTGCTGGTAGCGCTGGCCAAGGTGCTGGCCGACGCAGGCTATCGTGTGCTCACTGTGGATGCCGACATTGAAGCCCCCTCGCTTGATGCGATGTTTGGTGTTGGGGCTTCCGACATCGGAGCAACCCTGATGGGCTTGGCGACACCAGGCACTTCGCTGACGCCACTATCGCGCACGTACGTTGGCGCATCGGTCACGGGGTACGTTGACCTTGTGTCCGCGCGGCCCGTTGCAGCTCGCTTCGATATGGACTTCGCTGCTTTTCTGCTGAACACGTCGATGGATGCGTCAGTGTTGGAACTCGCAGTGGCCGCTCTCCGACAACAGGTCGAGGCAGGAGGCGAAAATGGTTCGCCACTCTATGACATCGTGCTTTTTGATCATCGAACCGGGCTTGCCCCCTCCGTTTTGCCCATCATGGAGGCGTGGCCCGGGTCGGCCGTGATTTTTGTCCGTCCAGACGGCATGGCACGGCATATCCTCGATTCACGACTGCTCGATACCTTGTTGGCACATGATCCGGAATCTCCGGGAGCTTTTGTCAGCTTTTCGCTCGATCCCAAGAAGACCGCAAAGGACACCCGTAGCCAGAGCGCACGCTTCATCGAAGGGCTACTTGGCAAGGTCGCAGAGGCGATGCAGACCGGGGATGCGATCGATCCCCAGGATTTGGATCCTTACTGGGTGTTCTGGAGGCACGACCAGAGTTTCGTCGACGGGCAGCAGCCGAATCCGCGTGACATGTCGACCGCCAGCCGAGAAGCCATCGGCCAATTACGCTCCGTGCTTGGCCTGAGCGGTAATCCTGCCGTAGCGATGCCGGTAGGTACCCTGACGAGCAGCGGCTCAACTGATGATGGAAAGTTCATTCTGACGCCGGGATTGGCCAAGTTGTTCAGCTCAGACAGTCCGTATACATATGTTTTTGGCCGAAAGGGGACGGGGAAGACCAGACTGTTGTCCGAGCTCGTTCGGCGCAATCTGGCTGAACCGCTGCTTGTCGCGAACGACTCGCGGGCCGGCGGGTTACCCAGCGCAAACCGCGTTTTCCAGTCCGCACTGGCCGCATGTAACCGAGACTTTGAAAAATTCTGGTGGTTTTTGCTGAGCGTCGCGCTGTCGACGTCGAGCACGAGGGGTGAAGGGATCTTCGAAGCCGCTCTTCAGGAGCAGATCGAACAACTCGCCGTGCATCCCAACAGGGTCGTTCGACTCGACCCGCAGACTTTCGCCAACCGTTCAGAAAAGCGCGTGTTCGTGATCGATGGTGTTGAAACGGCAGTTCCTGCGAGCGACCTCCGATCCTTCGTCGAAGCTCTGTTCCGTTTTCTCGCGGCAGTCCAGTTCGATAGGACTTATTCAAAACTGCTCACGATACGGCTGCTGTTGCGCACCGACCTTGCAACGGGGGCTGCTGAGAACGTCGAACAGCAAATTGAAGGTTCTGCGCTCTATCTTCATTGGAACAAGACCACCATTCTTAACTTCGCTCTCGCGCGGATTGTGAGTCTGCCCTGGTTCCAGCAACACTTCGCCGACGTTTGCAAACGTATAGACGACAAGGCCGATAGCATCTCGCACGGCGCCTTGCCAGACGATGATTCGGAGTCTTTACTGCTGGACATCTTTCCCGCAGGGTTAGAACGCAATCGCCTGAAAACCACGACCTTCTTTGCGTCCTACTTCTCGGACGCGGGCGGAGATGCGGGCACTGACTCGGCGTTTTATCCCCGGTTGTTCGACGGGTTCCTGCGAACACTGGCGGACAATGCAGGTGAAGGGGCCGACCTGGTCGACAATCGGCTCTCCAGCAAAAGTGTCCTGCTCGCCTACGACCAGGCCTCTAAGTCCTTCATCAGTGATGTCAGGACCGAACTGTATTCATTCCTTAACATCGAGTCCAACATCGACGAAAACAGATCAGCTGTAAACCGGTTGATTGCCGCCTTCGACGGGCTTCAGACGCCATTTTCCATCGAGGAAATTATTGAGACGCTTGCAAAGCGGACAAACATTCCGGTGGATGTGGTGCGGCGCTCCCTGACCAGTATGCAGAAGATCGGAATGTTCGAACCTCGAGCGGGGTATCCTGGCGAACTGCGGGCGCGACAGCTTTATAAGGCCGGCCTCGGGATGAAGTATGTGAGAAAGAAGCCTCAGGAATGAGGTGAGATCGGTGATTAGCCCTTCGGCAGCCAAAGCTGCGTCCGCTTTCCCTGGTAATTGCTCAATAGCAAAAGCTGTAGCTGCAAGGGTCCCGAAACAACGTAAAGACGCCGGCCAGAATCGAATTTGAATGTGGGCGATTTAGGACGACCCACAGCGTTTTCGAGGTTCCAAAAGACTGTTAACGCGTGAAGCCGTTATGCCAGTCTTGTGGAACTGAATGGCGGGAATGGGTCGAAATCTGCCAGTCGTCGACGACTGGTCGCGGCCAGAAGCGGTCTGTCGCCGTAGCGGGCTCCAGACTAAGAACGACCATCGCAAGTGCTTCAAGCGACGGCCGTTGTAGGCTGAGTGCGGTGCGGCCGGTCAGCGACATATTCCGCTATCCACCAGCCGCCTCGGTCGATTCGACCGACACAGTGCGACCTCCTGCAGGTCTGCCCCTTCTCGCAAGGCGTTATGGTCGTGTCCTGTGTCCGTACCTACCTTGCGCCAGATTTGATCTGAGGATCCGTAGAGACTGCAGCGCCCCCCAACGATCAATCCTGGCCGCACGAGCTGAACGGCAAGCTGGATGAACTTCTCGAACAAATGTTCAACCTGGATGCACTTTATGGCTAGAAAACCAACTGAGGTATTCGGGTCCGTTATCGCACCGAATGGCCAGGGGGTTTCCCCGCCAGCCGATGATCTGCTTGAGCGTGCGGATCACGCGCTTGGACGGCAACGAGAAGTCAACCTCAATGCCCAGTGCCTCGCGGTTGAAGTCGTCGATCACCTTGAACACGCGGATTTCAGTTCGAGTTCGCGATAGATCCGGTACACGCGCTTATGGTTCCAGCCGAAGCCTCGCACATTGCACAGATACAGGAAGCACAGACCAAAGCCCCAATTGCGGTGGTTGTCAGTTGGGGCCGCTCCTGAGTTGGCCGTAGCTGAGCTGGTCCGCGGCGTAGCAATCGCACGCCACCTGCTCCAGGCCTGGCCTGTTCAGGATCTCGATGTTTCCGCGGCGATACGCGATCAGCTTGCGGTGCTGAAGGGCCGAGGCCGCCACCGTTACGCCGACCCGCCGCACACCCAGCATATAAGCCAGGTATTCATGAGTGAGGTGAAAGCTGCCCGAATGCGCGCGGTCTTGCGTCATCAGCAACCAGCGCGCAAGCCTGCCCTCGATGAAATGAGAATGCATGCAGACCGCGGACTGGGCGAGCTGCTGCAGGATTACCACGGTATAGCGGCCGATCAGGCCGCGCAGCGCTGCACTGGCGTCCAACTCCTGCCGGAACAGATTCGCTTTCATGCGCAAGGCGGACCCGGCGCCCTGCACGACGGCGCGCAACTGCGAGGTATCGGCGCCCAATGAAACGTCGACGCTCCACATTCCTTCATTGCCGACCAGGCCCACCTCCAGGGAAGCACCGTGCTTCTGCGGCAGAATCAGGGAAATATAGCTCCCGCGCGGAAAGTAGACGTCGTTGATGCGGTCGCCGGGCTGAAGCAGGCATTGCCCGAAGTCCAGGTCAACGGACTCGAAGCGATCCAGCAAACGGGGCCGCTCCCGGCTGGGCATCGCGGCGAGCAGGCGGTTGGGAACATCGGCGATCGCGGGGCGCGGCAAGTTCTGCTCCTGGTTCCATCTCAGGCGCGGACCGCGCCGCCAGTTTGACTCAGCAGGCGCTGATACTCCTGCCGCACGACCATATAGCATTCGCAGACACGCGCCTCCAGCGCTGCGCGATCCAACACGGTGATATGGCCGCGGCGATACCGGATCAGACCGGCCTCCTGCAGGTGGCCGGCCGCCTCGGTGACGCCTTCGCGCCGCACACCCAGCATGTTGGCGATCAGTTCCTGCGTCATGGCGAGTTCGTCGGATTGCAGTCGGTCCAGGCTGAGCAGCAGCCAGCGGCAAAGCTGCTGGTCCAGCGAATGATGTCGGTTGCACACCGCTGTCTGGGCCATTTGCGTGAGCAGCGCCTGGGTGTATCGAAGCAGCAGGTGCTGCATGGCCCCACCTCGGTCGAACTCGTCTTTCAGCGCCTGACCCTTCAACTGATAGGCGGACCCCGCGCTTTGGACTATCGCGCGGCTGGGCGTGGTTTCTCCGCCCATGAACAAGGAAATGCCAACGATGCCTTCATTGCCGACCACGGCAATTTCGGTGGAGGCGCCATCTTCCATGACGCACAGCAGCGAGACAATGCAGTCGATCGGGAAGCAGACATGCCGCATTCGGCCGCCCGGTTCGTACAAGGCTTTTCCCAACGGCAGGGAGACGCGTTCCAGAAGCGGAAACAATCGTTCCATCTCCTGCAGGGGCAACGCCGCCAATAGTTGATTCTGGGGGGGATCGCGTGAATCAGGCATGAAGAGTCCCTCCAACAAGCCCAGTTGCAACGGCCCTATCCGGGGCCGCAATCCGAAAATCCTCCGGCACACTTTGCCCACTCGGCAGGGGCAATCGCCACGCGCTATGTGCGGTGGCGAACGGAGTCCTGCCCAGAGTAGCGCACTATTGGTCGCTGGCCCCGCTACGCGGCCCGGCGCGGCCAGGTCAGGAATCCATCCCTGCGCTGACCCTGTCACGCTATGGGAAGCCCAGACTCAAGTCCGTTCGCTGGCGCACATAGCGCCGGCGGCCTTGGCATCCAGGTATTTCTGCACCAACGCGCGCGTGGAGCTGTCCAGCCCCTGTGCGTGGGCCTGCCCGGCCCCAAGCGCTTGCGCGATATGCGCGGCTAGCGTCTTGCCTAGCTCCACGCCCCATTGATCGAAGGAGTCGATGTCCCAGATTACGCCCTGAGTGAACGCGCTGTGCTCATAGAGCGCGACAAGCGCGCCCAATGACCGGGGCGTGAGCTTCGCGGCCAGGAGCGTATTGCTGGGGCGGTTCCCCTGCACCTGCCGGTGCTTCCCTCGAGCCTGCGCGTCGCCAGGGCCGCCCCCCTCGTCCAGAGGGCGTCCGAAGGCCAGGGCCTGGGCCTGGGCGTACATGTTCGCCAGCAGTTCTTCATGGCCGCCCGCCGATGACGGCAGCGGCGAAAGGAATCCGATGAAGTCGCAGGGCACGATCTGGGTGCCCTGATGCAACAACTGATGGAACGAATGCTGGCCATTGGTCCCGCAGGCCCCCCAGTAGACCGGACTGGTTATGCTGCCGACCGGGGCTCCGTCTTGGGTTACGGACTTGCCGTTGCTTTCCATCATCAATTGCTGGACATAGGAAGGGAATCGTCTCAGATCGTGGGCATAAGGCAGAATCGCAACCGATCGCGCCCCGAGAAAGTTGTTGTTCCACACGCCCATCAAACCAAGCAGAACGGGAAGATTCTGTTTCATCGGCGCGGACAGGAAATGGGTGTCCATGTCGTGGAAGCCGGCCAGCATCTCGCGGAAGGCGGCGGGCCCGATGGCGGTCAGCAGCGCCAGGCCCATGGCGGAACACAATGAATAGCGGCCGTTGACCCATTCCCAGACGTCGAATACATGCTCCGGCGCGAAACCGGCCGCGATGGCGGCGTCGCGATTGCCCGTTACCGCCACGAAATGCGCCCGCAGCGCGCCCTCGTCCTGGATGTCTTCCAGGCACCAGGCTCGCGCGGCGGCCGCGTTTCGCAAGGTTTCGGGTGTGTGGAAGGTTTTCGAGCAGACGATGAACAGCGTTTCGCGCGGGTCCAGATCACGTGTTGCCAGAAAGAAGTCGGCGCCGTCCATATTGGACACGAAACGGAACTGCATGTCCCGCCGTCCGTAGTGCTGTAGGGCCGCGCAGGCCATTCCTACACCGATCGCGGAGCCGCCTATGCCCAGGTTCACGATATTCCTGATCTTTTTGCCGGTCCCGCCGAACCAGGTGCCGCTGCGCACCTTGCCGGCGAAATTTTCCATGCGGCGCAATACGCGCTGAACGTCAGGCACCACATCCCTGCCATCCACCCGCACGCTGGCATCGGCCGGCATGCGCAATGCGACGTGCAATGCCGCGCGGCCTTCGCTGGAATTGACCGGATCGCCGTTGAACATGGCGTCTATCTTCGCCGGCAGACGGCTCGTGCAGGCCAGGCGCAACAACAGCTCGAGCGTCCTGCGGGTGATCCGGTTCTTGGAGTAATCCAGGTACCAGCCGGCGGCTTCCTCGCTGAAGCGCTGCCCGCGCTCCGGGTCAAGCTGGAACAGGTCTCGAAGGTGCCGCGGGCGCACTTCGTCCAAGTGCTCGGCCAGCGTCTGCCAAGTGTGGGAGAGCGACACGTCGCTCGGGCCGCCCGTTGCTCGTCTGACCATTGCGCTGTTCCTCCAAGCCGAACGACCGGCCCCACAAGAATGCGGGGCTCGGGTCGCTTATGCCACAGGCTGTGAAGGGAGTCCGTGCGGTAGCGTACAGAGCCTGCGGTCGTGCTTGGTCAATCTATGGCCATGAAACCCATTGATTGGCCCTCGCTCGAAGCCGCGCCCGAGTGGATAGACCTGTTTACCCGAAGCAAGGCCACGCCGAACTCCGCCGAAAGCGAGCCGCCGTTGCGCGCGGAGTTGTTCAGCGCCCTGCAGATGGAGCAGCACGGCCAGGCCTTGGCGGGCGCGCATCTGGTGGGCACATCGCGACCGCCGGACACTTTGCTGCCGCGGTTGACTGAAAACCAGAAGTTGCTGGCCCAGGCCTGCGCGCTGCTGATGGAGTCCATGCGGCAGAACCGCCGGATCACCCCGGCCGACGAATGGCTGCTGGACAATTTCTACCTGATCGAAGAGCAGATCCGGCTGGCCAAGCGGCACTTGCCCAAGGGCTACTTCCGCAGTCTGCCAAAACTGGACGCGGGCCCCTCCAAAGGGCTGCCGCGGGTGTACGACATTGCGTTGGAGATGATTTCCCATAGCGACGCGCGGATCGATGCCACGGGCATCCAGGCGTTCGTGGCCGCCTATCAATCAATTGCGCCGCTGCAACTGGGGGAATTGTGGGCGGTTCCCATCATGATTCGCCTGGCCCTGATCGAGAACCTGCGCCGCGTCGCCATCCGCCTAGCGTACGCGAACATGAACCGCGGGCTGGCGGACACGTGGGCCGACACCATGCGCAAATCTGCCGAGGAGGATCCCACCGGTCTGATACTTGTCATCGCGAACATGGCGCGATCGAATCCCCCCATAGACGGTTCGTTCGTCGCGGAACTGGTCAGACGGCTCCAAGGGCACGGCCCGGCGCTGGCGCTGCCCCTGACGTGGTTCGAACAGCGGCTTGCCCAGTCAAACCTGACCATTGAACAAATGGTCCTCGCCGAGAACCAGCAGCAGGCCGCCGACCAGGTGTCGATCAGCAACAGCATCGGCAGCCTGCGCACTTTGTCGAAGACGAACTGGAACGACTTCGTGGAAGCCGTCAGCATCGTGGACCGGACCCTGAGCCAGGATCCCGCCAACGTCTACCGGAGCATGGACTTTCCCACCCGAGACCACTACCGCCATCGAGTGGAGCGGATGGCGCGCAATTCTGACCATGCCGAAACCGAGATCGCCGCCATGGCGATCGACCTGGCCGCCGCAGCGGCGGCCGACCCGACCCCTGGCGTCGATCCGCGTCGCGGGCACGTGGGCTTCTACCTGATCGACCAGGGCCAGGACGAGCTGGCAAAACAGGCCAAGGTTAGATCCAGCATGGCGGAAAGGCTGGCCCGCATCTCCCCCCGCGCCGCGCTGCGCCTGTATGCGGGCGCCATCATCCTCCTGACGGGCGCGGTCAGCGCGCTGCTGCTGACGATGGCCCATGGGGCGGGAGCTGGCCCCTGGGCCATGGCGTGCTTCGCCTTGCTGTCCGTGCTGGCCGCCAGCCATCTCGCCGTGGCGATCGTCAACTGGTCCTTGACATGGCTGGTGCGCCCCCAGCGCCTGCCGCGCATGGATTACGCCAAGCGAATCCCCGACGATGCCCGCTGCCTGGTCGCCGTCCCCACGATGCTGATCGACCTGGATGACGCGGATACGCTCGCCGAAGCGCTGGAGATCCGCTTCCTGGCGAATCCCGGGGACAACCTGAGCTTCTGCCTGCTGACGGATTTCGCGGATGCCGCGTCGGAGCTTCTGCCGTCGGACGCCCTGCTGCTGGAGCGCGCCAAGGCGCAGGTCCAGGCCCTGAACAAGAAATATCGGACGCTCGGACGCAGCCCGTTCTACCTCTGCCACCGCCCCCGCCGCTGGAACGAACAGGAACGGATCTGGATGGCCTACGAAAGAAAAAGAGGAAAGCTGGCCGATCTGAACGGCCTGCTTCGCGGCCAGGGCGCTGACGCATTTTCCTGCGTGGTGGGCGACTTGGCGGCGCTCGCCGGCACCAGGTACGTCATCACGCTGGACACCGACACCGACTTGCCTCGGGAAACCGCCTGGAAGCTGGTTGGCGCGATGGCCCATCCGCTCAATCAGGCGCAGTTCGACCCAGCGACGCGTCGGGTAACGCGCGGCTACGGCATCCTGCAGCCCCGGGTGACGGTAAGCCTGAACGACCTGTCGGCGTCGCCGTATGCACGCCTCAATGGTGGCGATCCGGGCATCGATCCCTATACCAACACAGTCTCGGACGTTTACCAGGACATCTTCAAAGAGGGGTCCTTCATCGGCAAGGGCATCTACGACGTGGACGCCTTCGATGCGGCATTGAAGGACTGCTTCCCGGACAACCGGATCCTGAGCCACGACCTGCTGGAAGGCTGCTATGCACGCTCGGGCCTGCTAAGCGACGTCCAGCTATTCGAAGGGCAGCCCGCCCGCTACGTCGCGGACGTCAGCCGCCGGCACCGTTGGATACGGGGAGACTGGCAGTTGCTGGGCTGGCTGTTCGGCCGCGCGCCCGCAGCCCCGGGCGCGGAACGCGGACCGCCCCTGCCTGCGCTGGCGCGCGCGAAGATCCTGGACAATCTGCGCCGCAGCTTGGTCCCGGCCAGTCTTGTGCTTTTGCTGGCGCTGGGCTGGATGCTGTTGCCGACCCCGTACCTGTGGACCGTCGCCTGCGTGATTATCCTGTTCCTGCCCGCCCTGTTCGCCTCCGCCTTGAGTGGGGTAAGGAAAGAAGAAGACGTCGAGCTGTCACGGCATCTGGTCGGCTGGTTGGCGCCCACGCTGCAGCAATTCACGCGGGCGGCGTTTTCCTTGACCAGTCTGGCTCACGAAGCCTTGTACAGCCTGGACGCGGTCATCAGGACGCTGTACCGGCTGATTTCGCGCCGGCGGTTGCTGGAATGGAAGGCGTCAAGCATCACCAACCAGGACAGCGGGACGCGTTCCGGTCCGTTCCTGCTTTCCGTCTGGGGCTCGCCCGTGCTCGCCGCCGCCATCGGCGCAGGTGTGATGCTGCTGAACCCATCGGCCTGGGTGGCTTCCTTGCCGGTGCTGGCACTATGGGTGGCGATGCCTGCCATCGCGTGGCGCTTGAGCCGCCCGCCGGTGCTTGCCCGGATCGACTTGTCTCTCGACCAAAACCAGTTCCTGAGAATGCTGGCGCGCAAGACCTGGTCATTCTTCGACGGCCACGGCGGCGCGGAAGACAACTGGCTGATACCCGACAACATCCAGGACCAGCCGTCCCCGGCCATCGCCCACCGCACCTCGCCCACCAACCTGGGGCTGGCGCTGCTGGCCAACCTGGCCGCTTACGACTTCGGTTACCTGCAGGCGGGCCGTCTGCTGGAAAAGACGCAGGCGTCGCTGGGCACCATGGCGACGCTAGAGCGCTATCTGGGCCACTTCTACAACTGGTACGACACTGTCACGCTGAAGCCGCTCGCCCCGCTCTACATTTCGACAGTGGACAGCGGCAACCTTGCCGGCCACCTGCTCACCTTGCGCCCCGGCCTGCTGGAACTGGCGCATGCGTCCATCCTGCATCCCCGAACATTCGAGGGTTGCGCCGACGCATTCGCGGTCTTGCGGGAAGCCGTCCCGACCGACGATTCGCCCGAATTGGAGGCGCTGGCCGACGCACTGGCGTCCGCCACCCTGGCAGGTCCCGCGACATTGGGGCAAGCCAGGCAACATCTCGACCGGCTATGCCAACTGGCCGCCGGCCTGACCGCACGCTACGCGGCGCCGGAATTCGCGCAGGCGCTGTGGCACGGCGAGGCGTTGTTGCGCCAATGCGAGGCCGCGCGCGATGAGCTGGCTCTGCTTGCGCCCTGGCGAGCCTCGCCCGCCGGCGTCGGATGGGGAGACATGCCCGAATTGAACGCCGTGCCGACCTTGCAGCAGGTCGCGGGTCAGGCCACGGGATTGCTGCCCGCCTTGCGCGCGCGGCTGTCGCTGCCGGAGACTTCCTCCGACGAGCGGGCATGGCTGCTGGAGACCGAGCTTTCGGTGGTCGTGGCGAGCGAGCGGGCCCGCGAACGCCTCGCCTTGATTGCCCTGCTGGCCGACACGCTGGCCGAGATGGCGGTGGCCGATTACGGGTTCCTGTACGACAAGGGCAGCCGCCTGCTGGCCATCGGCTACAACCTGACCGAGCGCAGGCGCGACGAGGGCCTGTACGACCTGCTGGCCTCCGAGGCCCGCCTTTGCAGCTTCGTGGCAATCGCGCAAGGCCAGCTCCCGCAGGAAACGTGGTTTGCCCTGGGCAGGCAGCTCAGCAGCGCCGCGGGCGGCACCGTGCTGTTGTCGTGGAGTGGCTCGATGTTCGAATACCTGATGCCGCGGCTCGTCATGCCGTCCTACGCGCATACTCTGCTGGAGCAGACCTGCAAGTCGGCCGTTCGCGCCCAGATCGAGTACGGCGACAAGCTCGGCATTCCCTGGGGCATGTCCGAAAGCGCGTACAACCTGTTCGACATCGGCATGAATTACCAGTATCGGGCGTTCGGCGTGCCGGGCCTCGGTCTGAAGCGGGGGCTTGCGGATGACGTGGTGGTGGCTCCGTACGCATCCATTCTGGCGCTGATGGTGTCACCCGACGAGGCGTGCAGGAACCTGCAGCGCCTGGCCAAGGAGAACCTGCTGGGTCGCTACGGGTTCTACGAGGCCATCGACTACACGCCGCGCCGCCTGCCGCCGGGCAAGACCGGCGCCATCATTTATGCCTACATGGCGCACCACCAGGGAATGGGGTTCCTATCGATCGCAAGCGTGCTGCTGGGACGCACGATGCAGGCGCGCTTTGAAGCCGATCCGTCCTTCCAGGCCACTCTGCTCCTGCTGCAGGAGCGGATCCCTCGCGCGGCGGCGGCCCACACCAAGGCCGTGGAACTATCGGTCATCCGCAGCACCGCGTCGGGACTGCCAGAGGCATCGGTGCGCGTGTTGGATACCGCCGACACCGCCATTCCCGAGGTGCAGCTCCTGTCCAACGGACGCTATCACGTCATGGTCACCAACAGCGGCGCGGGCTCGAGCCGTTGGAGAGACCTGGCCGTGACCCGCTGGCGCGAAGACGGTACCTGCGACAACTGGGGCACGTTCTGCTACCTAAAGGACAAGGACAGCGGCGCCATTTGGTCCACGTCGCACCAGCCTACCCTGACGCGGCCGAACCACTACGAAGTCATCTTCTCCGAGGGACGGGCCGAATTCCGCCGCACCGACCATCAGATCGACACGCATACCGAAATCGTCGTGTCGCCGGAAGACGATATCGAGCTGCGGCGCTGCCACCTGACGAACCGGAGCCGCGAACGGCGGACCATAGAGATCACCTGCTATGCCGAGATCGTCATCGCGCCGCCCATGGCGGACGAACTGCATCCGGCGTTCAGCAATCTCTTTGTGCAGACCGAGATCGTTCCGTCCGAACGCGCCATCCTGTGCTCGCGCCGGGGCCGCAGCCCGGCGGACAATCCGCCGAGAATGTTCCAGCTTCTGGCGATCCATGGCGGCAATCCCGGTACGGCGTCCTATGAAACCGACCGGTCCATCTTCCTGGGCCGAGGCCGCTCGGCGGCTGATCCCCAGGCGCTGGAGGGCGACGCGCCGTTGACGAACAGCCAGGGGTCGGTGCTGGACCCGATCTCCGCGATTCGCTGCGAGATCACCCTGGAGGCGGAGGAATCCGCGGTGATCGATCTGGTGCAGGGCGTGGGCGACAGCCGCAGCGCCTGCATGAACCTGATCAGCAAATACCGGGATCGCCACCTGGCCGACCGGGCCCTGGAACTGGCGTGGACGCACGCGCAGGTACTCGTGCGCCAATTGAACGCCACCGAGGCGGATGCCCAGCTCTATGCGCGGCTTGCCAACGCCATCGTCTACCAGAACCCGGCCATGCGCGCGGAGGCGGCGACGCTGCTGAAGAATCGCCGGGGACAATCGGGTCTGTGGGGATACGCCATCTCGGGCGACCTGCCCATCGTGCTGCTCCGGATCAAGGATCCGGCAAACTTCGAGCTGGTTCGCCAACTGGTCCAGGCGCATGCCTACTGGCGGCAGAAGGGCGTGGCGGTGGATCTGGTGATCTGGAACGAGGACACGGGCAGCTACCGCCAGGCGCTTCAGGACCGCATGATGGGTCTGATCTCCGCGGGCGTGGAGGCGCACATCATCGACCGCCCGGGCGGTATCTTTGTGCGCCCCGGCGACCAGATATCGGAAGAGGACCGCACGCTGCTGCTGGCGGTGTCGCGCATATCGCTCAGCGACGCGCTGGGTACGCTGGCGAACCAGGTGAACCGCCTGGGCCTGCCGGAGATCCGCACTCCGCCCATGGTGATCTCGACGCCGCCCCTGCCGCCTGCCGCGCAAGCGGCCGCCGCGCAGGAGCAGTCCGAGCTACTACATCACAACGGGCTGGGCGGTTTCACGCCCGACGGAGAGGAATACGTGATCACCACAAGCCGGGGCCAGCGCACGCCGGCGCCCTGGGTGAACGTCATTGCCAATGCCGGCTTCGGCACTGTCGTGTCCGAAAGCGGACAGGCCTATAGCTGGAGCGATAACGCCCACGAGTACCGCCTCACTCCCTGGCACAACGACGCGGTTAGCGACGCCTGCGGAGAAGCCTTCTACCTGCGCGACGAGATCAGCGGCCACTGCTGGTCCCCTGCGCCCTATCCGGCGGGCGGCGAGTCCGCCTACGTCACGCGCCACGGCTTTGGCTACACAGTGTTCGAACACTGGGAAGACGGCATCGAATCTGAACTGTGCGTCTATGTCGCCCAGGATGCGCCGGTGAAGTTCTACGCGTTGACGCTGCGCAACCGGTCGGGGCGGCGCCGTCGCCTGTCGGCAACCGGCTACGTGGAATGGGTGCTTGGCGACCTGCGCGCAAAGACCTCCATGCACGTCACGACCGAGATCGATCCCGACACCGGTTCACTGCTGGCACGCAACAGTTTCAATACGGATTTTGCCAGGCACATCGCGTGGTTCGACACCAGCAGCGCGAGCCGGACCATGACCGGCGACCGCAAGGAGTTCATCGGCAGGAACGGCACCCTGCGCCACCCGCAAGCGTTGCGCCGCAGCCGGCTCTCGGGCAGGACGGGCGCGGGACTCGATCCCTGCGCGGCCATCCAAGTCCCCGCCACGCTGGAGGACGGTCAGGACGTGCGAATCCTCTTTCACCTCGGCGCGTCGGCGCAGGGTATCGAACAAGTCAGGCAACTGGTGCGCCAATACAGCGAGCCGGGCGCGGCCGGAAGCGAACTCCAGGCGGTCAGGCGGTATTGGCGGGACACGCTGGGTGTCGTGCGCATCGACACCCCGGACGCGGCCGTGAATACGCTGGCCAATGGCTGGCTGCTCTACCAGACGTTGGCCTGCAGGCTGTGGGCGCGCAGCGGTCACTACCAGTCGGGTGGCGCCTACGGCTTTCGCGACCAACTGCAAGACGTCATGGCGCTGGTGCTCGCCCGCCCTGCCCTGGCACGCGATCACCTGCTGCGCTGCGCGGCCCAGCAGTTCGTGCAGGGGGACGTGCAGCATTGGTGGCATCCGCCCACGAACCGCGGCGTGCGCACGCGCTGCTCGGATGACTACCTGTGGCTGCCGTTTGCCACCTGCCACTATGTGAAGGTGACGGGGGACACAGGCGTGCTGGCTGAAGAAGTGGGCTTCATTGAGGGCCGCCTGCTTAACCCCGGCGAGTCTTCCAACTACGACCACCCCATTGCGTCCAGGGAGTCCGCAAGCCTGTACGCGCACTGCGCCCTTGCCTTGTCGCACGCCTTGAGCGCCGGCGGCGCGCATGGCTTGCCGCTGATCGGCTCCTGCGACTGGAACGACGGCATGGACAAAGTCGGAGAAGCCGGACGCGGCGAAAGCGTCTGGCTCGGCTTCTTCCTTTACGACACGCTGACGCGGTTCGCGCCAGTGGCCCGTGCGCAGGAAGACCTGGCGTTCGCCGCGCACTGCGAATCGGAAGCCGCCCGGCTGCGCTTGTGTCTTGAAGCGTCCGGCTGGGACGGCGGGTGGTACAGGCGGGCCTATTTCGACGACGGCAGCCCCCTGGGGTCCGCCGAGAATCCGGAATGCCAGATCGACGCCATCTCCCAAAGCTGGGCCGTGCTGTCGGACGCCGCCCGGGAGGACCGCGCCCGCCTGGCCATGCAGGCCGTGGACGACCGGCTCATCGACAACGCCCGCGGACTGATACGACTGCTGGATCCGCCTTTTGATTCCTCTGGCCTGAATCCCGGCTACATCCGAGGCTATGTGCCTGGCGTGCGCGAGAACGGCGGCCAGTACACCCACGCCGCCATCTGGACCGCCATGGCATTCTGCGGCCTTGGCGAAGATGCGCGAATCGGTGACCTGCTGACGATGCTAAACCCCATCAGCCATTCCGACTCCCCCGCAAAAGCTGCCGTCTACAAGGTGGAGCCTTATGTCATGGCCGCCGATATCTACACCACGCCCGGGCAGCGAGGCCGTGGCGGCTGGACCTGGTACACCGGCTCATCGGGCCTGATGTACCGCCTGATCCTGGAATCGGTGCTGGGGATGCGCCGGCGCGGCGCATCCATGAGCTTTCACCCCTGCCTGCCCGCAGACTGGAACGCCTTCAAGCTGCACTACCGGCACGGGGCTACGGTGTACTCCGTGACCGCCCTGCGCGGACAGTCCGAGAATGGCGCGGGGTACGTGACGCTTGATGGAGTGCTGCAGAAATCGGGTGAAATCCCCTTGCTGGACGACGGAAGGGATCGCGAGGTCATGATCGTGTTACAGGCGTGATCTCCCCGCCGTTGCACCGTAGAGCGCACCAATAGATACCTATTAGTGTGTTGTGGAAGATGCCACGTGCCTGCCTGGATACCGTGACGCGTTCAAAACGGTTGATGGCTCAATCACTTGGGAATGGCCGCTCTATTCCGGGACATGTCGCGCGCGCAAAACGACAGGCCGCTTAGGGCTCCAATCCCGCCACCGGCAAAGCGAACAGCACGATCCCCGGATTCGCCACGACAAACCCCGTGCCCGCCAGGAAGATCACAGGCGACAGCGCGCGCGCCATGTCCGCGCTACCTTGCGAATCTTGCACCGTAATGCGATACGACTGGTCCAGCGCCGTCTCCGTGGATCCGCCCGCCTGCGCCGCACCCGGCGTCGCCGGCCGGGCAAGATAGCGTTTGCCCTTGAGGTGGTGGGTGTAATAGACCATCCCTTCCTTTGTGGTCTGAAAGTGCATGGCCAGCGCCTGCTCCCGATCACGCGGCGTCGCGTTGTCCTTCAGTTGCAAGCGCACGTAGCCCCACGTGAAGCCGTCGGCCCCGACATAAAAGTTACGCGGAATCCCTGCGGTCAGGCGGGTGCGAAAGTCAGCTTTCATCGCCTGCGCCATCGCGGGCGGCATGTCGAACAGATAGTGATACTGCGGGCCCAGCACCGCAAACGTCTTGCCGTCCGACGACACCATCAAAGTGGAGACGTTTTCGGTGTAGGTCTTGGTCGACGCGCAGCCCGCCATCAGAAGGGCAAGCGCGGAGAGAAGCAGCGTGGTCAGAAAGCGTTGCATGGATCCATTGGTGCGTGTATTACCCGAGCACTACACGAACCAGCGCAACGTGTAGGCGTAGTACCCAACGCGTCAGATTGTAGACGCCAAAATCAAGCTGGTTTGTGCATTGCGCTCACCTGCGCGCTGACAGTCGAACAAGGTAAGAAATGGGACGAATGATTCGATGACTTCCATAGTCTGGCTCCGCTCGCCGGCCGACTGGCGCGGGGCGGTATAAATCCGTCACCGCGTTCATCACGATGTTCAAGAAGGCGCCGGGGAAGTATGCCTATCCCGAGGCAAGAAAAACAGCACCAACAACGAGCATGCTCCGGCGCAAAGGAACGCGATATCGTACCTGCCGCTGATCGCCACCGTCGCCGCGAAAGCAGCCGGCGCCACGATGTTCACCAAACTGACCAATATCGAGGCGCCCGCAGCAGTTTCCGCGATTTGGTGGGCCGGCGAGCGCCGGGCAACCTCCGCAATTTGCACACCGTTCCAACTTGCCGCGGAACAGCCAGCGACAAAGGCTAGAACCATTAGAGACCACAGCGGCCATTGCGCAGTGGTAAATCCCAAGAGAATTGTCGTGCCTGCAGAGAACAGGGCAGCAATCGACAGGCTTCCCGTGGCCGAACCCAAGCGGTCCGAGAGCCAACCCAACGCAATTCTGCCGACGACCCCCCCTACCTGCATCACGGCAAATATCGCACCCGCCAAGCTCAAGGAAAAGCCCAGCCTGTCCACCAGGTAAACCACGGTGAATGCGAACCAGCAGCTTTGGGATACGGCAAACAGGCTGCCCACAATCGACATCTTCAACAAGCCGGGATTGTTTCCTAGCGATGCCAACGGCACGCTGAGCATGCGTAACGAGTGCAGCGTAGGCACGATGGATGTCCGCCGCCTCTTCGCCGAACCTCTCACATCCAAGATCTCGCTCAATCGCCAGGTCAGCGCGGTTGGTACCAATACAATCACCGCACAGACAATGAGGGCCAAACGCCAACCGATAAGGGCGATCACTACGGGAATACACAGCCCCGCGATCATTCCGCCCAGAGGAACACCCGCCTGCTTGACCGAGAACATGAGATTGCGCATCTCCGGCGGCGAGAATCTCTGCAGCACCTCACTGCCCGCCGGGTTCGCAGCCCCGTTGCTCATACCCATGGCAAAGCAGGCCACCAGGGCTACGGCCATGCTCGGGTAATAGAAAAGTCCCATGCTTGCCGTTCCCAAGACCAGCGCAAGCTGCAGACTGCGCGTTCCTCCAATTTGCCTAAGCATGGACGAGCCGACAACGAGAATCATCAGGCCGCCTAAAGCGTTGCTCGCAGTCAGGTAACCGATGGAACTACCGCTCCATCCGAACTCTTCGGACATTGCAGTGGCAACGATCGGGATGAGGCGTGAAAGAAACGCGGAGACAGTCTGTAGCGTAAAAATGGCGACTACAGGCATGACCCATGCGGTGGAAGAGCTCTTCATGGCGGCGGGACCCAAGATGGTGACGAGGGTGATCTCTCGTTAAAGCCAGGCGAAATGATACCTACTGCGCGGCGTCTGATTCGCCGATGGGACCGTCGCCCGTGACTATCTGCATGTTCAGGGCGACCTCAAAGCCCGCCCCCGGCCGAGATGGGCCGGGCCTGGTCGTCGAACTTGGCGCTCGCGGAATCGTTCGCAAACCCAGGTCGAGCCCGGAAGCCCCCCCGAAGCACCAAGATAAGGCTGCGTGCCAGGCTTCGCGATAATTGGCCAGACACGAGAAATCCATCATTGATTTCGTCTTAAATCTGTGTAGCCTTTCGAAGTAGCAACCAAGCCGCACCGCTTTGCCAGATCGCTAGCCAGCGTCTATTGCGTCTTCCGGGATGCTCGCTGATTTGCCCGTCCGCATGTCACTCGTACGTATTTCCTTAAATACCAGAGGGCGAAAATGGTTGAACCCCAAACCCTGGCGGAGCGGAAAACGGTAGGCCGGCAGGCGCGGCGCCGAGCGAAGCGATCTCAACATGCGCAGATCGGCAACACGGCGCGTGATCCCATCGAGCTTCTGAAAGCCAATAGTGCTGGCCGCGTCGAGGCACTGATTCCATTGCGTTATGGGCGCATGGCGGTGTCGCCGTTCACCTTCTTTCGAGGCAGCGCGATCCTCCAGGCCCACGACCTTGCGGGGACCGTCGATTCCGGCATCGTCTTTCCGATCTGCGGTGACGCCCATCTGATGAACTTCGGTGGCTTTGCGACACCGGAACGACAACTTGTCTTCGATCTGAATGACTTCGACGAAGCCGCGACGGGTCCATGGGAGTGGGACGTAAAGCGCCTTGCGGCGAGCTTGGCGATCGCCGGTCAACATGCGGGCGCTAAAAAAGGCACGATCAGCGACTTCATACACACGGCCGTCCTCGAATACGCTGCGCGCATGCGCGAGTACTCCAGCTTCAGCGCCCTCGAAATGTGGCACGAAATCCTTTCGTTCGAACGGTTGCGGGACAGTGCAGCAACGGACGAGGGGCGCAAACTCATCGACAAGGCGATTGCAAAGGCCGGAACCCGTACCCACGACAGCGTATTGAGCAAAATGGCCGTGCAGCGCGACGGCGCCTGGACAATTCAAGATGCCCCGCCCGCCTTGTTCCATCCGGCGGGCCCGGCCTCGTTGCTCGGCCCCGCCAGCAACTGGACCGATACACATGCCTGGCGAGGCAAGCTGGCCAAGGCATTCGAGGCTTATACCGAGACGCTATCTGCCGACCAGCGCACCTTGCTACGGCACTACACGCTGAACGATATCGCCTTCAAGGTCGTCGGTGTAGGCAGCGTGGGAACTTTCTGTCTGGTGATGCTGTTCATCGATGGACATGGGAAACCCTTGTTCCTGCAAGTCAAGGAAGCGCGCAATTCGGTGATCGCCGACTACTACCCCGCGTCAGGGGAGAAGCACCAGGGCGAGCGCGTGGTGGTCGGACAGCGGCTGCTGCAAGGCGCAAGTGATGCCTTTCTTGGCTGGACGTCCGGGCCTGCTGGCCGGAACTTCTATTTCCGGCAGTTGCGTGACATGAAGGTGTCGGCGGAGATCGAGCGTATGAGCAATACCTTGCTCCTGGGCTATTCCCGCTTTTGTGGCTGGGCGATGGCGCGAGCCCACGCCAAAGCCGGCGGGAAGGCCGTTGAGATTTCTGCCTATCTGGGGCGTGGAGAGGGCTTTTCCGACGCGCTGAACAAATACGCATTGGCTTACGCCGATCAGAATGAAGCGGACTATACGGCCTTCATTCGTGCGTGCCGCTCTGGAAAGCTGGAAGCCCGAAGCGACGAAGACATGGCAGCGGATTTCCGCATTTGAAGTCTTCTTTCAGACGCCCTACCCGCAGGCACGCATTTCGCTATCGCTCAGCGTATCGGGAAGTACATACCAGCCAAGGTTCCATTCGCGCCGCAATAAGGCGGACCCGATGCACCCGCGCCGGGCGGCTGCTCCTCGACGACCAGCCCATCACCCTGGCGCTTCAGGTTCAGAACCCAACCCTTGGTGTCGACGCTCTTGACCTGCAGGCGCTCGCCCTTGGCCTTGCCGGAGGCTTCCACGTTGCACGACCAGCTTCCGGTGCGAGGCTGGTCGGCCGAACCTTCATACAGGATGTCGCCGTCGGGCTTCTTCCAGAGCGTGATCTCGCCCGAGATGTTGCGCCATCTGCCGGTAAAGCCCTTGCGTTCGCCCAAGTCCAGCGAGGCGAGGAACGCGTCTCGATGTTTCATGCGGGTCGCGATTTCCTCGACGGGCTTGTTTTTGTCGAACGGCTTCTCGAAGGCGTCGTCGCGCACCTTGGTGAAATCGCGTTGGTCGCGCAACAACGCTTCGGCCGTCGCGGAGTCCAGGGATTTGCGCGCTTCGTTGTAGCGCTTGGCGATGCTTGCATCGAGCGCCGCGAGATGCGGATTGGCGCAGATGGCTTTTTCTGCTCCCGTGCGTGCCTTGGCGCAGTCAAACGAAGGCGAGACCTCCGTCGCCGCCGCGGCGGACAGGGAAAGTGCGCACAGCACAGCGGCGCAGGCGGCGGGGAGTATCGTTTTGGTCAGCATGGTGTCGTGGATGATAGCGAGAATTTGCCCTGCCCGTCATCACTTCCCACAAGCGGAAAGCGCTCATCGAGCCATCCCGTGATACCGCCGCGCATCACCTTCACCGGCCGCCCCAACTGAGCAAGCCGTATTGCGCCCCGTGTCGCGCCATTGCAATGCGGACCCGCGCAGTACGTCACGAAAATCGTGTCCATCGGATAGCTCGCCAACTTCGACTCGACGATTTTTCCATGCGGCAGGTTTACCGCGCCTGGCACATGGCCCTGCGCGAACAGCGTAGGGCTACGCACGTCCAGCAGCACAAAGCCCGGTGTTCCGCCAGCGAACGCGCTGGAGACATCTGAACAATCGGTCTCGAATTGCAGCTCCGCGCGAAAGTGGGCGAGCGCGGATGCGCCGTCTGCGGCGGGGATGGCGGTGACGGGATTGGTGGTCGGCATAAGAGAACCTTGAACAATAGGCCTAAGGAAGAGATTCGCCCGGAAAGATCGATCCAGGAGCCTCATTCTGACGTCGCGCCGCGATTCGGATAAGTGGCGTAAATGCCATTAACCGGTAATATCACGCCATGCACAAACATCTCGTCGTCGCGCTGGCCTATGACCGGCTGTGTACTTTCGAATTCGGCTGCGTGACCGAGCTGTTTGCGCTCGAGCGTCCGGAGCTTGGCGTCGATTGGTATCGCTTTGCAGTCTGCGCAAGCGAGCCCGGCCCGCTGCGTGCGGCAGGGGGCATCACGGTTGCCGCGCCCTACACCCTCAAGCTGCTCGATCAGGCGGACACGATCGTGGTCCCCGGCTGGCGCGATGCGGACGAAATGCCGCCATCGCCGTTGCTGAAGAAGCTCCGCAAGGCGTACGAGCGGGGCGCGAGGCTCTGCTCGATTTGTTCCGGTGTGTTCGTGCTGGCGGCGGCGGGGGTGCTCGACGGGAAAACTGTCACCACCCACTGGCGATACGCCGCAAAGCTGCAGCAACGCTACCCGCAAGTGCGGGTCGAGCCGGATGCGCTGTATGTCGATGAAGGACAGATCATCACGTCGGCAGGCTCGGCAGCCGGTCTGGACATGTTGCTTCACCTCGTGCGACGCGATTACGGCGGAGCCGTGGCAAACCGGGTCGCGCAGCGGCTCGTGGTGGCGCCGCATCGGGAGGGTGGTCAGGCGCAATTCGTGCCGCGCCCCATGCCGCATGACGAAAGCGGGCGCGTGGCCAAGCTGATGGACTGGATGCGCCGACATCCCGCTTTGCCGCACACCTTGCGCTCACTGGCAGAGCACGCCGCCATGAGCCCGCGCACGCTGCAACGGCAGTTTCATGACGCGACGGGCATGGCGCCGTATGAATGGCTTGTCCGGGAGCGGGTGGCGGCCGCCCGGGACATGCTCGAAGCCAAACCGCCCTTGCCGATTGGCCGCATTGCCGAACTAGCCGGGTTCGGCTCGGAAGAGTCCATGCGCAGGCAC
This sequence comes from Achromobacter sp. UBA4530, assembly GCF_002388205.1. NCBI lineage: Bacteria > Pseudomonadati > Pseudomonadota > Betaproteobacteria > Burkholderiales > Alcaligenaceae > Achromobacter > Achromobacter sp. UBA4530. The sequence goes on from NZ_DGMA01000043.1 coordinate 33,463, forward strand.
TTCCGGCGCATCGTACTGACGAGTCCGACCGCTTACCGGGACAAGTTCGGCAACGGCGTGTAGGCGCTTTCGGGAAGACCGCTCAACTCTTGGCAGCCGTCTGCCCTACCAGCGGATCGTATACGGCCTGTCCCCCAGCCCCCACACGCCGTCTTTCCGTTCCAGCATGATGTGCCGGGTTTCCCACTCGTCCGGCTGATCCTTCGAGGGAAAGCCGCTTATCTGAGGATAGAACGCGGGATCCGCCGCCCAATCCGCGGTGGTGCGATCCAGCCGCCATTCGAACTTCACCGCCGACACCGCGTTGGGGTTTTCGTCGAACGGATTCTTGCCCGGCTTGGTGTAGTTAAGAATCCTGCCGACCTGCAGGCCAGGGGCGCAGAACTTCGCGGTGTAGAGCAGTTTGGAACCGAAGAGGGCTTGGCCGTCGGTATAGTACGCGCGGCCCTTTTCGGTCAGCGCCATGTGGCTAGTGGCGTCGTCGGGATCCTCATCCGGTTTTGGAGGTGAACCGTCGCCATCGGCGCTGACGCGCTTGACCGTGATGAGTTCGTGCTTGATCAGCGCTTGCACGATTTTGTCCTGCTCTTGCAGAAAGACCGTGTAGACATCGGTCGGCAAGGGGCGCACACCCACCACGTTGACGCAGGCGCTGCCTGGCGCATTGGTGGGCGTCGCCATGGCGTCGACCAGGATGTTGTGTATCTTGCTTTCGGTCAGGCCTGGGCCCAGCGGCGATTCCTTCCAGGCATAAAACCCCACGGCTGCGACGATCGCCAGACCCAAGGCCCAGACCTTGCGCGGAATTCGGCGGCGTTTTGGCGTGCGCGACTGCTGATTCATTCCCTTCCTTGCGGCTGGTGGTCTCGCGATAGTAACGCGGGACGCAGGGGGCTTGCAGCGCGCCCGGCCGCGTCCCGCGGGTGGACCCATTCCGCCGTCAGGGCTCGTACTTCGAGATCTTCGTGCCCTCGAGCGATACGCCTGCCATCAGGCCTCCGTTGTTCATCACGAAGCCAACAATCGGCTGCTTCGCAGTGTTCGTGTCGATGCGTCCGTTGGCGCCGATATTGACGATCGCCACCGTGGCGTCGGCGCCGACAGTCCAGCCGCTGCTGTTGCGAAACTTGTTCAAGGCGTCATCCGTCATGAACAGCAGGACCATGGCCTTTGATTGCGCGCCCGCCTGAAAGCCGATCGACCCCGACGTGGTGCGGTAGTAGCCTACCGCCGACTGCCCCACGCGCAGCACACCTTTGCCATGCTCGGCGCCGACGATGAAGCTCCCGCTGAGCACATCCGGGAACACCAGCACGCCCCTGGCGCGAGCGACCAGCTCACGGGATGACGGCGCGGCTTCGTAAAGCTTGGATAAGGTCGCGTTGGCCGCGTTGTTCAAAGCAGCCCGCGTATCGGTCTTGGGCGCAGCAGACGGTTTGGACGGCGGAGTCGTGGTACAGCCGCCAAACAGAAAGCCAGCCGCAATGATGGTGAAGAGGGCCATACCGGTCCGGCAGACTGCGGAATTTTTATGAGACATGACGTACTCCTTTTGTGGTGTGTCGCACGGGAAACTGGGTAACGCGAGAAAAAACGCCCTGCGCGTTCATGGCCCGACCTGATAGCCGCGCTGCTGCATGCAAGCGGCATATGCTGACGAAGCGTTCGCACTCTGCTGCGCCTGGTTCGCACGATCCTGACGCCGGTCCTGTCGTTGGCGCGACCCGCCCACCACCATGCCCGCCGCCGCGGCGTCCTTCGCCTGGTTCTGCCGGTACGCCTGCTTGGTGTCGTCATCCATACGGTCATACACCTCTTCGTGCTGGCGCCCACGCGCGCCTGCGACGACAGCGCCCGCCGTGGCGCCGGCTGCTGCGCCACGGGCTCGTCCGCCAGCCGAAGGCGTGTCGGCGGCCGCCGCGCTCGACGTGTTGGCCGACTGCGCCTGGCACGCGGCGACGTCCTGCTGGGTCAATTCGGGAGTCTGGCCTTTGAGCGGCGTAACGGTCTGGGCGGCCGTCGACAGGCAGACGCCTGAGAGCACGACCGCCATGCAAGGGAAAATCGACTTGTTCATGAAATGCTCCCTGATATCAAAGTCCGGGATTCTCGGAGTGCGGCATCCCTCGCCCGAGCAAACTGGCGTGGCGCGCCGATGCCTCCCAGCATTCCGGCCGCGCCACAGAGGTCCGCATTGCTCGGGTCGGCGGCGCTCATTTCCCGATGACGGAGGGTTTGATCAGCTTTATGCCCCGCGACGCGTTGTAGCCGTGGATCTCCTTCACATCGAGCTTGCGCATGAACCCGACGGTGTGGGCATCGATGACCTGTCCCGGCACCATGATGGGAAACCCCGGTGGGTACGGAATGACGAAATTGGCGGACACCAGCGCCGGCCCGGCTTCCAGGCGTTTATCCAGTTCCGCGCTAGCTAACGGGAGATACTCGCAGTCCTCTTCGTTGTAGGCGGCAAAGAATGCCGCGCGGACGTTGCCTTCCGGCGTGATGCTGCCCGGATCGTCGCGATATCCATCGTGGAATTGGCTGAAATTCGGCAGGTCCGGCACATCCTCCATCAGACTCCGGACCCTTTCCGCGAAGGCGGCCCGCCCGGCTTCGCCCGATTCCCTCAACCGCCTTTCGATCTCTTCCGAAATCTCGAGCAGCACCTTGATAAGCGACGCGACGTCACTGCGGGTGTTGTTGATATTGCTCTGCAACAGCACGCTATTGCGCGAGGTCTTGTTGAGCTGGATGTTGTAGCGCGACGCCAGCAGATTCTTGAACGCGGTGCCGTCATACCCTGCCGTGCCGCACACCAGCGTGAGGCGCGTGGGGTCCAGACAGAATTCATCGTCCTTGAGCGCCTTGGCGGCGGTCAGCCAGTTCGTGCCGGGAGCCAAAAAATCAACAAAGCCCGAAGCCCGAAACTCCTCGGGGATCATCTTGTCGGCTCCGAGGACACTGAAGTATTTGGAAATCAGCGGATGTTTGGAAACCTCGCGCCGAATGGCCAAAGCGACCTCAATGGCGCGCATGACGAGTTCGTAGCCTTCCAGCTCCATCTGCCGGCGTGCGACGTCCAGCGACGCAATGATCTGGGCATTGGGCGACGTGGACGCGTGAATGAAAACCGCCTCGCGGAATGCCGACACATGATGTTCGTAGTCTTCGTCGCGCACCGCCACGATCGACCCCTGCCGCAGGCTGGACATGGACTTGTGCACGGAATCCGTCTCGTAGACCCGTATCCGCATGGTCTTCGGGTTCGGCGTCAGCTCCCGGTCCAGCAGGCGCGGATCCTTGGGATCCAGGTCTTCGCCCAGTTCCCGGCACTGGGCCTCCCAGGCTTCCTGCGCCTTGGGATCGTCCCGCCACTCGCGCAAGGCCGCTGCAGCGCCCATGGCGGTGCGCATGCGCAGAAACGGTGACCAGCGCGCAAACCCAAACCACGCTTCATCCCATAGGAAGATCAGGTCCGGCTTGATGGCCAGGCATTCGGCCATGACGCGGCGGGTGTTGTAGATGTGGCCGTCGAAGGTGCAGTTGGTCAGCGTGACCATGGCGGCCTTGTCCAGGCGCCCCGCCGCCTTCAGGTCCAGCAGCGCCTGCTTGACCGTGCGCAGGGGCACGGCCCCGTACATCGAGTACTCCGTCATCGGGAAGGCTTCCACGTACAACGGCTGCGCGCCGGACAGCACCATGCCGTAGTGGTGCGACTTGTGGCAATTGCGGTCCACGATGACGATATCGCCCGGCTTGGTCACCGCCTGGTAGACCATCTTGTTCGACGTCGAGGTGCCGTTCGTGACGAAGAAAACGTGGTCCGCGCCGACTGCACGCGCAAACTTCTCCTGAGCGACCTTGATGTTGCCGGTCGGCTCCAACATGCTGTCCAGGCCGCCGGTCGTGGCGGAGGTTTCCGCCAGGAACAGATTCAAGCCATAGAACTCGCCGAAGTCGCGGATCCAGTTCGACTTGATGATCGACTTGCCGCGTGCGATGGGCAGCGCATGGAAGGTGCTGATCGGCTTGGCGGCGTATTGCTTGAGGTTGTCGAAGTGCGGTGTGGATTGCCGGTCTCGCACCCCTTCAAGAATGTTCAGGTGCACCTCCATGGGTTCCTCGACCTCATAGAACACGCGGCGTATGGCCGACGCGCTGGGGTCTCCGGCAAGCTGCTCCACCTTCCGGTCGGTGAGCAGATAGATGTCCAGCTCGGGCCGTATGTTGGCAATCAGGCGGGCCAGCTTCACGCCGATCTCCCTCGGCGAGTCCACCGTGGTGTCCAGATGCTGGTAGACGGACAGGTAATCGCGCAGCAGCGACGCATCGTGCTTGGACGGAACGGGTATGCCGTCATAGATGACCACCGCCTCGAGCTTGCCGTTGAGAATGGTCGCCAGCAGCGCATCTTCGACGCTGCCCGCCATCACGGGCTCGTAGATCAGGGTATCGTCGTGACGCCGCAGCTCGCGTATTTCTCGACATATGGCGGCGGCGCGCGCGGGCGGCGCGGGGCTGACGAAAAGCGCTTCGAAGTAGGGCCGCCGCGCAAGGCTTCCGGCCATCCCGGGTGGCGTGCGGTCCGGCCCCTCCCCCGCCGACTCCTCGGCCGCCTCCCACTCGCCTTCGTCATAACGGTAGCTACCCGATAGCAATGCGTTGCTCATGCGCAGCACCAGCCGCGCGGCGCCCATCGCGTCGCCATCGTCGATCCGGTCGTCCAGCGTGCGCAGCAACTGCAGGCCGGGATACGCAAAATAACTCTCCATGGGCCGCAGGTCGCGCAAGGCTTCCTGCACGGGGCCGGATCCGCCCGAGCCCTTGCCGCTGCGCACTTCGGCGGCCCAGGTCTGCGCCTTGGCGTTCAAGTCGCGCCACCGGTCCAGTCGCGCGGCAGAGATGGAGAACAAATGGTCGAGTTGATGCCCTTCGTGTGTTTCGGTCGACATGGCAGTCCCCAAATGGTTTGCGCAAGCCCACTGGCCACGCGGGCGGGGCTCGCAATGTCTCTACGAAAGAATCATGATCACCACCATCCCCCATATCGTCAGCAAGGTGTTGCCGACGGCATAGGTCACCGTGTACCCCAGTCCCGGCACCTGGCTCTTGGCCGCTTCGCATACCATGCCGAGCGCAGCGGTGGTGGTGCGGGCGCCCGCGCAGATCCCGAGGATCAGGGCCGGATCAAAGCGGAAGATGAACTTGGCAATGAACATGCCCAGCACCAAGGGGACGGCAGTCGCGAAAATGCCCCACAGGAACAGGCTGATGCCCAGCTTCTGCAAACCGGCGACGAAGCCCGGTCCCGCAGAAATCCCGACCACCGCAATGAATACGTTCAAACCCACGGAGTTCATGAACCACAGCGTAGGTTCCGGTATCCGGCCAAAAGTGGGATGGATGGCGCGGAACCAGCCGAACACGATGCCGGCGATCAACGCGCCACCCGCGGTGGAAAGCGTGAGCGGGATACCGCTGACGTTGATCACGATCGCGCCGACCAGCGCGCCAATGGTGATCGCCAACGACACGAACGCGACGTCCGTCACCGTGGTGGGCCGGTCGACGTAGCCCAGATTCTTGGCCGCGGCATTGATGTCCTGGGTCCGCCCGACCACGGTGATCACGTCGCCGCGGAACAGTTCCGTCTTCGGCAGGATGGGGATCACCGTCTCGGTCGGCCCGCGGCGGATCTTCTTCAGAAACACGCCGCGCGCGCCGGGCCAGTGCGCCAGTTCCTCCAGCCGCTTGCCGTCGACATTCTTGTTCGAGACGTAGATATCGACACCCTCGGTCTTGATGTCGAGCAGTTCAGCGTCTTCGACCTCCCGGCCGCTCGGGCCCAGCCTGGCGATCATCTGGTCGCGCTTGCCGCCTACTGCGACGATATCGCCGGCTTCGATGACGGTCGCGTGGTCCACCTCGATGATCTTGCCGCCCCGCCGTATCCGCTCGACAAAGGCCCGGAAGCCGGCCTGCGTGCCCGCCTCCACTTCTCCCACCGTCTTGCCGATGAAGGGGCTGTTCTCGGCGATGGCGTAGGCGCGGACCTCGAACTCGTACCAGTGGGTAGCATCCGCCGCGCCTTGGCCCGCGCCCAGCTTCTGCTCATAGGCCCTGCATGCCGCCACCAGATCGATGCCAAGCAATTTCGGGCCGATCTGCGCCAGGATGATCGCCGACCCCACGGTGCCGAAGATGTATGTGACCGCGTACGCGATCGGCATGGCGTCCAGCAACGCCTGCGTTTCCTCCGGCGTGCGGCCCAGCCGGTTGATCGCATCGGTCGCCAGGCCCATGGAGGCGGAAATGGTCTGCGAGCCCGCAAACAGCCCGGCCGCGGATCCCAGGTCGTAGCCGGCGAGCATCGCCGCGACGACCGCAGCGCCCAACGACAGCAGCGCCATGATCACCGCGAAGATCGCCTGCGGCAGCCCATCCTTTGCGATACCGCGCACGAACTGCGGGCCCACGCCGTAGCCCACGGCAAACAGGAACATCAGGAAGAAAACCGACTTCACATTGGGGGATATCTTGACGCCGAGAATGCCGATGACGATCGCGACCAGCAAGGTCGAGGTCACCGCACCCAGGCTGAAACCCTTGAAGCTCTTTCCGCCTACCCAGTAACCGATACCGAGCGCGAGAAAGATGGCGATTTCAGGGTAGGCCTTCAACGTAGCAACAAACCAGTCCATGACTTTCTCCTTGCCGATCCAAAGATGGAAAGCGCCGTGTCATGCAGTTCGGGGGTGCTAGCGTGTCCTGGCGGCCCTGCCGACGTCCAGCATCAGCCTGTTGGTGATGCGGCCGGCCAGCTTGAAAAGCTCGTCCTTCAACTCGAACGGGGAAAGCCTGGCTGGATGAGACGTATCGCGGATATTCATTGCGGCCCCCGATGCATAAAACAACGGTCAATGAAAATGCGTCTTGCGCGGCGCCAAAAGCGCGGCAAGTTCCGGAATGCGATTTGTCACTTGGGACTTGTTCTGGCCGGGCGCCAGGCGCATCGCACCATGCTTGATGCGAAATCTACCCGACGCCTGCGACCGTCTCAATCATCCCAAACATGCTGATCCTGCGGATGAATATACTGCTGCGAAATAAAAACAGCATCATCGTTTTTACAGTGACGGAAGACGCCATGGCGGGTCCAGATCAAGTGATTTCATTCCATCCGGACAGCCCAAGCACCAAGCCCATGATCAGCTGAGCAGTCGTCCCCTCTGGCGCTCGTCGCGCGAGGTTAAGTTCATTCGCTCCATGCCGTAGTACCAGAAATAGCTCGAATCGGCGCTACGGCGCACATCGACCAACGGAGGAGTGCGACATGCCAAGGTTTCCCTTGAAGCGTCTTACCAATCAGAGAACCCCGCGCCGCCTGACGGGCTTTGTCGCCGTCCCCCTGTTGAACCTCGCGTCCAGCGCCTATATCGGGCAAACCGCCCTCGCCGGGGACTGCACCGTAAGCCCTACGTCCATTTGCTCCGGCCCGGCTGCCGTTACGGACGTCCCGCAGGCCATCAATGCGGGGGCTTCCATCTCTGTCACCACCCAACCCGGATTCGGCCTGTCCGTATCCGTGGCAGATAACGGAATCGATCTTCAGGGTATAGGCGGGGTGTCGTTCGTCGACGATCATCAGTCGAATATCAGCACGGCAGGCAGTTTCGGCATCTATGGCTTGAACGACATCAGCGGCGACCTCAACATCACCTCCACCGGCGCAGTCACCGCGACGGGCCCGTCGGGCGAAGGAATCCGAGGCGACAGCTATGGTGCAAACATGCTGATCATCGCCAATGACACCCAGGGCGGGGAAAACGGCATCGGCGCCAACGGCTACGGGAGCGGGTCGGTTCGGGTTGTCTCGACGGGGACGGCCACGGGCGTGAGCAAGGCAGGCATCTACGCCAACATGGTCGGCGGCACCGATCTGACGATCGAGGCGAATCACACGCAGGGCCACGAGAATGGCATCGTCGCCATGTCCGGAACCGGCGCGCTGACCGTAACCTCGTCAGGCTCGGCCACCGCGACGAACGGCCATGGCATCGCGCTATACGGGCAAAACGGTGCTATCACGCTCACCGCAAGCGACACCTACGGTGGCAACGGCAACGGCATCTATGTGTCGAACAGCGGTACGGGCGCTGTCCGCGTCACGTCCACTGGCACGGCCACCGGGTCCATCGACGGCATCGGCGTGCAGATCGCAGGCGGCACCGATACGACCGTCACCGCGGCGGACACGGCAGGCCTGAGTGGCGCGGCCATCATCGTCAACAACAACGCCGGCACCGGCGCCGTCCAGGTCAGCTCGACCGGCACGGCGAATGGCGCCAGCGACGGCATTGCCGTCACCAACGCGACCGGCACCAGCACCACGGTCCGCGCTGTAAACAGCAACGGCGCCAGCAACATGGGAATTCTGGTCGACCACAGCGGATCCGGCGCGGTGCAGATCGACTCCACGGGCACGGCGACCGGCGGCTTCAGCGGCATCGCCGCGTTCACCTATTCCGGGGTGGACACGACTATCGACGCCGTGGATACCCACGGTGAATTCGGCATTGCGGTCTCCGGCAACGGAGGCGCAATTTCGGTCAGGTCGACCGGTACCGCCACTGGCACGACGTCGTCGGGGATCTCGGTTGCAAATGCGGGGGCCGGAGACGTTACCGTTACCGGAAGGGTCACGAACGGCGGACTGTATGGCATTTACCTGGTGACGACCGACACGGGCGATGTCAGCATCACAAGCACGGACACCGCGACGGGCGCCGGCATGGATGGCGTGTATGCCGAAACCCGCGGCCTTGGGTCGGCGCTGGACATCACCGTCAATAACGCCCAGGGCGGACGCAGTGGCGTGTATGCGGTGAATGGCGCTGGCGCCTCGCCGACCGCCAATAGCACCAACGTCGTCGTGCTGGGACACGTGGCGGGAGGTTCCGGCGCCGCGATCTCTACAGCCTCGAATGCCGGCGGCACGAGCACCGTCGACGTCAGGCCGGCTGCCCGCGTCGAATCAACCTCCGGCGTTGCCATTTCGAACAATGGCGGGAACAGCCATGTCGTCGTCCGCAACGGCGCCGTCGTCAACGGCGCCATCAACCTCGGCGCGGGCAACGATACGATGGACCTGTACGGCGGGTTCTCCGGCATCACCGCGCTGGACGGCGGCGGTGGCGGCGTTGACACCCTCAACGTGTCCAATGCCGTGAACGCGACGCACGCCGGCAGCGACATCCGCAATTGGAGCGTCTTCAACTTGGCCAGCAGTGGTCTCACCTTGACGGATGCCGGATTGGCGGTGGGCACACCCGCCGACACTACGACCGGTGTGTTCCTGCGTGACGGATCGTCGCTGACGGTTCAGCAGAGCGGTTTCGTCCTGAACGGCAATTTGTCCCTGGCTGCGGGCACGGCCCTGTCCGGACCGGCCATCAGCGGCGGTACGGCGACGATCAACGGCACCGTCACCAACGCGGGAACCATCACGCTGGGCGGGGCCGCGCCAGGCAACGTGCTGACCATCGGCGGCAACTACCTGGGCAGCGCCGGCGTCATCGCCTTGAACACCGTACTGGGCAACGACGCGTCGATCACCGACAAGGTGGTGGTCAACGGCGATACGGCCGGCACCTCGGTGTTGAAGGTAACCAACGCGGGCGGCGCGGGGGCCGCAACCACGGAAGGCATCATGCTGGTGTCGGTAGGCGGCAACTCGAACGGTGCCTTCTCGCTGGCCGGCGATTATCAAGTGAACGGCAAGCCCGCAGTCGTGGCGGGCTCGTACGCCTATCAGCTTTACCAGGGCAACGCATCCGGCACGGAACTGGGCAACTGGTATCTAAGGTCTGAACGGACGGACGACGCACCGTCCGCGCCGGGCGTGAACCCCGCGCCGCAACCGCTGTATCAGGCCGGCGTATCGGCCTACGAGGCCTACCCGCAGGCGTTGCTGGCGTTGAACGGAGTGTCAACGCTGCAGCGCCGTGTCGGAAACCGCTATTGGTCGGGCGCGCGTGGTGGGCAAGCAGCAGGCGGCGATGCCCGCGCGGGTGGCATGCAGGACGCCGGCGCTCACCTCGACGGCACCGGCGCGTGGGCACGTATCGAAGGCGGCAACCGCCGGGTCGAGCCCAGCGCGTCGACCAGCGGCACCGACTTCACGCTGAACTACTCGAAGGTGCAGGCGGGCTCGGACGTTCTGTTGTCCCGCCGCGAGAATGGCGCGCTGGTGGGCGGCGGATACTTCCAATACGTACACGGCAACACGTCGACGCGCTCCGTATATGGCAATGGCGACATCGCCACCGACGGCTACGGCCTGGGCGGCACGTTGACGTGGTACGGCAACGACGGCCTCTACGTGGATGGCTTGGCGCAGGTGATGTGGTTCAACTCGGACCTGAGTTCGCGACTGGCTGGCCGCCGCCTGGTCAAAGGCAACGATGGCGCCGGTTACGCCCTGTCCGTCGAAAGCGGCAAGCGCATCGCGCTGAACGCCGTATGGTCGCTGACGCCGCAGGCGCAGTTGACCTATTCGGGCGTGCACTTTGATCGCTTCGACGATGCGTTCGGCGCGACGGTGCGCTCAAGCCGGGGCGGCAGCCTGCAGAGCCGGCTGGGCGTGACGCTGGACCGTGAGACGCGCGGCGGCAAGGATGGGATGGACCGCGCGCATGTCTATGGTGTCGCCAACCTGTACTACGAGTTTCTGAACGGCAGCCAGGTGGATGTGGGCGGGACGGCATTCAAGTCTCGGCCGGATCGCCTGTGGGGCGGCATCGGCGCCGGCGCATCCCACAACTGGGGCAAGGACAAGTATTCGATCTATGCCGAGGGGTTGCTGAACACCAGCTTGGCGCACTCAGGCGGCAATCGCTCGTTGTCGGGGACCATGGGCTTTCGGATGCGCTGGTGAAGGCGGCGGACGAATGCCCGCTCTACCTCTTGAACATCCCTTGCGCGACCAGATCCGCTTGCCGGCCATTCACGAGCGCAGTCGCTTCCGTGATCCGGTAGTCGGCCTGAAAATCGCAGAATTCCTGGGTCTTCATCGGCAACAAGGTGCTTGAACTGAACGAGTCCCATGCCCGGCCATCCAGCCCTTCGTTCATCGTGTTCATGCCAAACGGACTGAACGCCAGGGTGCGCTGCGTCGTCGCGCCCTGGTCATTCTTCAGTTCGACCGTCACCCGCAGATTGGCGATTTCACTCAGCTTGTCGGTGGTGACGACAAAATGCGGTTCGCAGGCCAAGGCGCCGCCGTTGCCGCCGTGGTACGTCGACTTGTGCTGCAGGCGCAGCGTGGGCGCCGCTTTGCCCGCCTGTTTGCGCTGGTCCAGATCGTTTTTGCATTGGCCCAGGAATTTGGCGTCGTCCTGCGGATCCGGCTGATGGTTGCGCCGCTCCTGGCGGTATTGCAGGGCCTTTTGGCAATCGGTCTTTACCGACTGGCCGTTGTAGTAGATCCAGCTCAGGAATCTTGGTGCACGGGCGGAGCCCTGCTCAATCGCCTCTTCAAACAGGGAACGCGCCCGGGCGTAATCAACTGGAACGATCTCGCCCAGGTAGTAGATTTCGCCCAGATTGACCAACGCATCCCGGTCGCTTTGCGCGGCCGCGCGCTCGAACCATGACACGGCGACGGGCGGATCCTGATCCACGCCCCACTTGCCTTGCAAGTAGGCAAGGCCCAACAGGTTCTGCGATTGCGGCTCGCCGGCTTCTGCCGCGCGTTGCCACCACCTGAAGGCCTCGGCGTCCTTCTTCTCGACGTGCGAGTAGCCAAAGTTGTAGAAGCTGCCAACACGGAACAGCATCTCGGGTTCTTTGTCCCGCTCTGCCCAGACGCGCGCCAACCGCAGGGTGTCCAGTTTGGTGAAGCCAATTCGCGCCATCATCGCGCGGGCATCAGAGGAGGCCGAGCCGACGTGACGTTCAAGGTATTCGATGACCGGCAGCCGCATTTCGACGTCCGTCTCGGCTGCGGCCTTGCCCTCGTAAACGATGTGGCGCTGGCGCTCCAGCTCTTTCATGTCGTCGATGTTGTCGATGTCGTCCTTGGCGATGAGCCCGATGTAGCGCTCAGCGATTCTGGCGTCTTTGTCGACACCGATGCCGTACTCGAAAAAGTAGGCGGCGTTGGCACACCCGTATTGACCGACCTGATGGCACGCCAGCGCGTAGTTGGCGATGGCCAATTTGACGTCGCGGCTGACGCCAACGCCGTGCTCATACATGAAACCCAGCGCCATGAGCGCTTCGGGATCGTTGTCCTTCGCGAGATCCTGAAGCGCCTTCAGCGCCCCGGCGTCTTGCTGGACGGCGCGGTCATAGAGGCGTTCGGCCTGGTGGTCTGGCCCGGCGATGGCCGAAAAGGCGGATCCCACCAGCACCGCGGCGGCGGCGAACTTCAAATACGTGTACATCTACTGCTTCCCTGTGAACAACGGCTGTCGCTGTGGTGCAAACGACCGGGCGATTGTATCTGCGCCATGTGGCATGGCGGTTCCACGCAGATCAAGACGAACGCATTGATCCCGCACACCACCTGACCGCGCGATGCGTTGCGATAGACTCCCGGCTTGTTCGGCATTTGAATCAGCAGGAGTTACACGCAATGAGCAGCCTATTTCCAGGCGATATGTGGGCAGTGGGCGAAGCCCAGATCAACGGCCTGCCGGTCGTCGTTCGCTTTCGCACCGGTCTGCCGTCCGAGTCCGATCGTCAGCTCAACGAAAACCTGATCGTCATCACCTGGGCGTATCAGGGCATCGAGACGGGCATGCCGAACGACGAAGACAAGCAGCGCACCAATGCGTTTGAAGAAGCCATCGAACAGGGCTTCGAGCATTCGGACGCCGGTGTGCAGGTGGCTTGCCTGACGGGCAATCATCAGAAGGAGTGGCGGTACTACACGCCGAATGTCGAAGCGTTCCTGGATGCGTTCAACGCATGCCTTGCGGGGCATCCGGTCTATCCGGTCGAGCTGCGCATGTTCAAGGATCCGGACTGGAATGCCTTGGCGGGATTGCAGCCGAAGGGGTCGGATCAGTTGCATTGAAGGACACCCGGCGGCGGCCTGCCCTGGGTGCAAGCCGCCGTCCCTACATTCCTATCGGCGGGACGCTCCCTAACGGCGGGGACGCTTCAAAACGGAAATCAATAATGAGAAGTGCTTTCGATTGCTTGTTCTCCGCCGGTCGTCGATCAGGCGCCGCGGCACGAACCAAGACGCGATCGCCCTACTCTGCTTGAGCCGCGTCGCTCAGAGATTTCAGCACGGTCCAGCCTGACTCGATGTGCTTGCGCATGGCCAGCATGGCGGCCGAGGCGTCGCCGGAAGCGAAGGCCTGCAGGATTTCCTCGTGTTCACGCACGGCGTCGGCGCCACGACCGGAGGCCGAATTGATCAGGTCGAAGGGATAGCGCGCCCAGAGGATCTGCACGAAGTGCAAGGTCTGTGGCAATTGGGCGATGTCGTAAAGCTGGCGGTGGAAGCGGTAATTGATGCCGCGCGCGGTGGCGCGGTCGCCGCTTGCAAATGACTTGGCGAAGTCGTCGGCCAGGATGCGCAGTTCGGAGATGTCTTCAGTGGTGATGCGTTCGATGGCGGCGCGCACGAGCTGGGATTCGAGCAGCAGACGCAGTTGCAGGATCTCGGCCGACGCCCCGGCGTCGAATGGCACCACGCGCGCGCCACGGTAGGAATCGCCGCTGATGTAGCCCTCGGCCTCGAGCAGCTTCAGCGCCTCGCGCACGGGCGTGATGCTCAGGCGCAATTGCTCGGCGATCTCGGCCTGCTTCAAGCGCGAGCCCCGGGGAAAGACACCCGAGATGATGCGCTCTCGCAGGTAGTCAGCGACTTGTTCCTCTTTTGTTCGGTATTCCATCGATTAAGCCTGAGTGGCCCGGACGAGCCGGATAAACCTGCTTGCAGGCCGCGAAGCCCCTGTGGGCCCGATTCTACCCGTTAAGTCATGGCCGCACCCGCCGCTTCGGCCACGATGCGCCGCGCCTGTTCGACCACCGGTTTGTCGATCATTTTTCCGTCCACGGCCGTGGCGGCCCCGCCGCTGGCGGCGTCGGCAGCCAGCACCCGCGCCGCCCAGTCCCGCTCGGGCCCGGTCGGCAGCCATGCGGCATTGACGTGCGGCACTTGGCGGGGATGTATGCACAGTTTTGCGCCGAAGCCCAGTTGGCGCGTTCGGACCGCGTCTGACCGCATCCGCGCCGGATCGGTGAACTCCACACTGACGCCGTCGATGGGCGGCGGCAGGCCGGCATGGCGGGACGCCAGCACGATCGCGGTGCGCACGGGCGTCATGGCATCACCCTCGTCCGCAATGCCGCTATCCATGGCGAAGTCCACACTGCCAAAAGCAATACGCGCGAGGCCCGGCATTCGCGCCAGTGCGGGCAGATCCATGTGGCCGCTTACCGTTTCCAGCAGCGCGATGATCCGCCGGCCCGGCAGGCCCCTGAGCGCCGCCGCGAGCGTCGCGGCATCCGCCTTGGGCAGCATGACACCGGCGTCGGGCAGCCCGCGTAGCGCGGCCAAGTCGTCTTCGTGCCAAGGCGAGTCGGCGGGATTGATGCGGACCCATGCCTGGCTACCCCGCGCAAGCCAGGCGGCGACCTCGGCGCGAGCCCGGTCCTTGGCGGCCGGCGCCACGGCGTCCTCCAGGTCCAGGATGACTTCATGCGCGCCGCTGGCGACGGCGCGGTCGTAGCGTTCGGGACGGTCGCCCGGCACGAAAAGCAGGCTGCGGACAGGAGGCTTCACGGCTGGCTCACTCGAAGACGACGTCGTTGGAATTGGTGGTCCGGCAAAAGCGTTGCAGGCTCTTGATCGCGTTGTCGTGCTCTTCGGCGGTCAGGCCGCAGCAGCAGTCTTCCAGCACGATCATTTCGTAATCGCGGTCGTGGCCCTCGCGCACGGTGGCCTGCACCACGGCGTTGGTGGAAATGCCCGAGCAATAGATCCGCTTGATGCCGTTCGCGCGCAGGATGGCTTCCAGGCTGGTGCTGTAGAAGGGGCTGACGCGGTGCTTGACGATATCGAAGTCGCCAGGCTGTTGACCCAGGTCGGGGTGCGCCTGGGTGCCCCACTCGCCCAGCTTGAAGATGCCGTTCTTGCGCGCACCGGAAAAGATCGGCGAGTTGGGCGGGCATTCGCGGTAGTCGGGCGAAAAGCCCACCCGTACGAAACCGATGGGCAGGCCGGCCGCACGCGCCTTGTCCACCGCACGCCGCGTGTTTTGCAGGATGCCGCGGCTGCGCACCTGCTCGCCGTAGCCGGCGCGGCCGTTGGGTCCGTCGGCATGGACGAGATCGTTTTCCATGTCCAGCACCAGGTAGATGGCGTCTTTCATCGAGATTTCCTCAAGGTTGTTGTCGGGGGTTGGGGGTGGCGTGGACAGCCGCGCCCTGACGGCGCGTGGCGCGAGGGTGCAGTGGCACGGTCACAGGATTACCTCCCGCGCCTGCAGGTCGGCGCGCTGGGCGGCGTCCAGCCCCAGCAGTTCGCCGAACACGTAATCCTCGTCCTGGCCCAGGGCGGGCGTCAAGCGCCGGATTCCGATCTGGTCGGCCTTGCTGAAGCGGGCCGGCGCACCCACGGCCAGACGGGCCGGGATGCCGGGCGCCTCGACCGGCGAGACGGCGCCGCGCGCCTGCAGATGCGGGTCCGACGCAATGTCCTGCATGGTCCACGACACGTGTGCGCTGATGCCGGCCTGCTGCAAGCGCTCGGCGGTGGCGTCGGCGTCGCACGTCGCGAGCCACTGCGTGACGAGGCGGTCGACGTCCTCGCGATGCCTGATCCGCGAAGGCGCGTCGGGATACAGGTCGGCGTCGCCCTCCCCGCCCAACAGGCGCGCAAGGGTGCGCCACGCTTCGTCCGTCCGCACGGCCAGCGTCAGCCATCGGTCGGGATGCGCGGTGGGATAGACGCCGTGGGGCGACATGGCCAGATCTGCGTTGCCCGGACGTTGCGGCGTGATGCCGAGACTGGCCAGGACCAGCGCATCGCCGATCATGGCCGAGGCGACCTCGCGCGCGGCCAGGTCGACATGCTGCGCCTGTCCGGTTCGACGTCGCTGGTTCAGGGCGGCGATCGTTGCCAGCGCGGCGTGCACGCCCGCCGCGTGGTCCATCACGTGGCGCATCTCCACCGGCGGGCCATCGCTATAGCCGCTCATCCAGCCCAGTCCCCCCCACGCGCCAAATAGCGGCGCATAGCCGGCAAAGTGCGAATCCGGCCCGCTCTGGCCGCAGGAAGACAGGGACAGCAGCACGAGATCGGACTTGACCTCACGCAGTGCGTCAAAGCTCAATCCCAGACGCTTCATGACGCCGGGCCGGAAGCTTTCCGCGGCGACGTCTGACAGCGCAACGATCCGCTTGGCCAGCGCCACGGCTTCGGGCTGCTTCAAGTTCAGACGCACCGACAGCTTGTTGGCCGACACCTGGTCGAACGTGGCGGCGGACATGCGGCCGTAGACAGCGTGCGGTTTGCGAAAGGCGTCCGGACGCGTGAGGCTCTCGATCTTGATGCACTCGGCGCCCAGTTGCGAGAGCAGGTGCGTGCAGAACGGGCCGGCCGCGTGGATCGTGAAGTCGGCGATGCGCACGCCAGCCAGTGGCGCACGGAGCGCGCGGGTGGACGGCGCCCCCGCGTTTTCAGATTGCGTCATGCGGATACCTCCTGCGCCATCTCGTCCAGGACCGGGACGCGCCCCGGTCTGGGCAAGGGCGTGCAACGGAATTGAAAGGGCGCGACCAGAATGCTGGCCGCTTGGCCACTGGCCAGTTCGGCCGGCGCGAACAGGCCGCGCGCAGCCTCCTGTTCACCTTGCACCACCTCGGCCGGCAGGCGGTACTTGGCAGCGGGGACACCCAATTCCTGCGCGCGCCGCACGATGTCGTCGACAGGATGACGCGCCATCCATTCGCGCACATGGGCGTTGATCTCGTCCCCGCGGCGGCTGCGCTCCAGCGGGTCGCGCAGGCCGGGATCAGCCGCCCAGTCCGGGCTGCCCAGCAGTTGCACCAGCGCGGCCCACTGTCTGTCCTCCAATGTCAGCAGTTCGATGTAGCCGTCCTGCGCCTCGAACACGCCACCATAGCGGAAGCGGCGGCTGGTGCGATGTTCCAGCGAGCCGTCGCCCAATCGCTGCAAGGCGAACGCGCCCACGGACAGCACGGCGTCCTGCACCGACACATCCACGTATTGCCCGCCGCTCGCCGGCACCGCCCACCAGGCCGACAGCGCGCAGAAGGCCGCCATCGCCCCGCCCTGGTAGCCGCCGAAATGGCCGTAGATCTTCAAGGGCGGCCGGTCGGGAAACAACTCGTGCGACAGGCCATTGGGAAGCAGAAAGCCTTCGCCGCCCGCGTGCAGCAGATTGACTTCCTCGCCTTCCCATTCGGCCTTCGGGCCCTCCGCCCCGAACGGCAGCACACTGACATGCACGAGGTTCGGCCAGCCGCGGCCTACGTCGCGCGGCGCCAGACCCAACGATTCGCGCTCGCGCAAGGGCGTGTCGTCAATCAGGATGTCCGCCTGCGCCAGTTGCTGCGCGAGCAGCGCCCGTCCTGGCGGCGACGCCAGGTCCGCCGCCAGGCTGCGCTTGCCCACGGCCAGATACGCAAAAAGCGCGCTCTCGCCGTCGCCGGTCATCGGCGGCGCCTGCCGCAACCGCGATCCGCCTGGCGGCTCCAGCATCACGACCTGCGCGCCCAGGGCGGCAAGCATTCGACCGGCGTACGCGGCCGCCACCGTGTTCGAACGCTCCAGGACGCGGCATCCGGTGAGGGGCAGCGAGGCGGTTTGTGGCGTTTCGTTGGACTGCATAGGGCTGTCTCGTCAGGGTTGCGGCCGGGGGGGCCGATCAGCGCGTCACGGGCAGTTCGAGGTCGACGCCCGAGCCGTCCAGGAAGGCCGGCAGCCGGACGTCGCGCGACGGCAAGGCCACCGTCGCGATCCCCGGCGTGGTCAGCTCGCCTCGTTGGTTCTCCGCCGCCAATTCGATGTCGACCAGACCGGTCTTATCCTTGACGTACTTGCGCACCACCTTGCCCTTGCAGAACGTCGTGTCGCCCATGATGTTGAAGCGCCGCATCTCCGTGCGCACACGCTTGATCACGCCGGCGTCGCCCATCCAGTTCGTGACCAGCGAGCACATCCATGACGAGCGCTGAGGACCGTAGTCGTAGGTGCCCGGTACGCCGACCTCCTTCGCCACCGATTCCCGGTGATGGCCGATGCCGGTGTACTCGACGCCGCCACCCGCCTCCGGATTGCGGAAGAAGTGGCCCGGGTGCTTGACCGCGGCCTGGAGCACAACGCCATGTGTGTGACCGCGGCCGCAACCGACCAGGAAACCCATCGTGTCCATCAGCGACAGCGGACCGCGCGCAATCGTCGGCAATTCCTCGCCCTCCTGCACATCCTCCCAATAACGCACATTGGCGCCCCGGATGTTTTTGGGCTCGTCCAGCACCATCATGTCGATGCGATCGCGTTCTTCGTCCGTGTATTCGTGCTGCACGATCTCCTTGTACTTGCCGGTTTCGCGCGCGGCCTTGCGTTCGTGGCGCGTGCACGTGCCCAAGGCGCGGGCGACCAATTCACCGCGCTGGTTGTAGTAGCTGGCCTCCACGTACTGCAGTACCAGGCGGCCGGAAAACTTGCTCTCTTTTTCTTCCACGCCTACCACGCGCTCGATCGCGGTGATGCGGTCGCCGGGGCGTACGTGGCGGAAAAGCTCCCAGTCGTTGCCCGCATAGAAACCGTGCACGCCCGGCAGGCCCCAGCGCGTGCGGCCCAGCCAGCCGAACGCCATGGGAAACATCGGATGCCCGAGCAGCGTGCCGTAGCGCGTGCCCGAGGCGTAGCCGGGATCGCGATACAGCGGATTCAGGTCGCCGATGCCATTGCACCAATTGCGCAGGGTGTCCGCTGTCGCGTCCTGCAGGTAAGGCCCTTCGGGCCGCAGATGCAGGCCGATCATGGCGCGGGCGGCGGTAACTGCCTCGTCCGTGATGCGGCCCTCGGCGGGCGCGTTTCCGACATCGGCTTGGGGAAGACTCATGACGTTGCTCACTTTGATGCTCCTCGACATTGGAATGCAGAATGCATTCTTTAAGAACCGAAAAAAAGGGGCGCACGGGGCGCAGGGGTTGAACTGCTATTCAATGCGGATGCCGGCGGCTCTGATGATGTCGCCCCACTTCTTGCGTTCGTCCTTGACGAAGGCGTCCAGTTGCGCGGGCGGCATTACCAGCGGCTCGACGCCAATGTCGAGCATCTTGCGGCGCATATCCGGCTGTTCCAGAACCTGCCGGATGTGTTCGCCGAGTTCCCGCACGATCGTGGGTGGCGTGCCCCGGGGCGCGAACAAGGCATCCCAGGCGACGACGTCGAAGCCCTGCACGCCCTGCTCCGCGACGGACTGAACGCCGGGCAGCATCTCGCTGCCCTTGAGCGACGTGATGGCCACCGCGCGCAGCTTTCCGCTGGCCAAGTGCGGCCTTGCGGCGGTCACGGTGTCGATGGCCAGCGGGATCTGGCGGCCCATGGTGTCGGTGAGGGACTGGCCCGAGGCCTTGTACTTGACCGCGAACAACGGCGCCTGGGCCGACTTCACGAATTCCGCGAACACCACTTGCGCGGTGGTGCTGGGCAGACCCACGTTCAGCGCGTTGGGCTTGGCGCGAGCGCGTTCGATCAGCGCGGGCACGCTGTTGGCAGTCAGATCGGCGTCCGACGTGCAGATCACCATGGGCAGCAGTCCGATCATGGCCACGCCGGAAAAGTCGGCGGCGGCGTCATAACCCGGATTGGCGTAGAGAAATTCGTTGGCCGCATTGGTGGCGTTGGTGCCGAACAGGAACGTGTAACCGTCGGCAGGCGCGCGTGCCGCGGCGGCAGAGCCGATATTGCCGCCGGCGCCGGCGCGGTTCTCGATCACGACAGGCTGGTTCAGGCGCTTGCCCAGTTCCTGGAACACCAGCCGGGCCAGCACGTCCGCGCCCTGTCCGGCTGCGTACGGGACGATGATGCGGATGGGCTTGTCGGGCCAGGCCTGCGCGGCGCCTGCCTGCGGCAGCGCGCACAGCGCTGCCGCGCCCAGCATCGCCTTCAGGGCCGCACGGCGGCCAGAGTCTGTCACGCGCTTCATCGATGCGTCCTTTCGAAGAAATGTCATGGTGATTCAACCGTTGAGCGCCAGGCCGGCGCGAGGCCAGCGCGCGGCGAACAACTGCCCGCGGCCCGACAACGTGATGTAGGCGCTGCGGCGATCGGGGCCGCCAAAGCAAATGTTGGTGCAGTAGCCCTCCGGGGCCTCGTGAAACTCCAGCAGCTCGCCGCCGGGTGAAAACACACTGATGCCGCCTCGCACCAGCGTCGCCACGCAGATGTTGCCGTTCTCTTCCAGGGCCAGCGAATCGAAGCGCTGATAGCCCGCCAGGCCGTGCACCAGCCTGCCGCCGTTGGGCGACGGCCACGGCGCTGTCCCGAGGACACCGCGCTCGGCCCCGCCATCCAGAATCGGATACGACCACAGCCGGCTAGTCTCGGTTTCCGCCACGTAGAGGACGCTGCCGTCCGGCGACAGGCCCACGCCGTTCGCCGTCAGCACCGGATGCGCGGCGCGGCGGATGTGGGCGCCGTCGGCGCGGGCGTAGTACACCGCGCCGCGCAGAATCCGGTCTTCGAACGTCTTGCCGAAGTCCGTGAACCAGAAGCCGCCATGCGCATCGAAAACGATATCGTTGGGCCCATGCAGCGGCATGCCATCGCAGTGCGTGTAGAGCGTCTGGACCTCGCCAGTCGACAGGTCCACGCGCTGGATGCTGCCGCCGGCATACCCGGCTGCCGGCCCCGTCGGACGCGTAAAGCCGTCATCAGTGCGCCAGCTGAAGCCGCCGTTGTTGCACACATAGACGTGGCCGTCGGGCCCCAGCGCGGCGCCGTTCGGCCCGCCGCCCAGGTCGGCCACTTTGCGCAGCTCGCCATTGGCGAGGACGCGCGTAAGGCGTCCCGCCGCAATTTCAACCACCAGCACGCTGCCATCGGGCATCGCGACGGGACCTTCCGGAAATTCGAGCCCCGTGGCAATGACCTCGCCTTGCAGTTTCAAGTGTTCCATCGTGTTCCCCGGTTATGCGTGAGAGGCCGCAGCCCCGGCCGGCTGCGCCTGCGCGCGAGCACCGAGGTAGGCGTCGATGGCGCGTTGCCGTCCTTCCCGGCTGCGCAGCGCCTGCTCGTCCAGTTCGCCGACGATATGCCCGTGCCGCAACACCCAGGCGCGTTCCGCAAGCTTGGCCGCGACGTGAAAGCTTTGCTCCACCAACAGCGCGGCCAGCTTCTGTTCGCGCTGAATGGCAGCAAGCCGTTCGTACACGCGGGCGACCAGCAGCGGCGCCAGGCCGAGCGACGGCTCATCAAGCAACAACAGTCGCGGCCCGGACATCAGCCCGCGACCGATCGCCAGCATCTGCTGCTCGCCGCCGCTGAGCAGGCCCGCGGGCGCGTTGCGCCGTCCGGCGATCTCGGGGAAGAAGTCCATGATCATCTGTTCGCGCCGGGCACGCGTGCGCGCATCCACGAAGTACGAACCCAGGACCAGGTTCTCGCCGACCGTCAGGTCCGTCACGATCGCACGTCCTTCCGGCACATAGACGATGCCGCGCCGGAAGCGCTGCCCGGCAGACAGGCCGCTGATATCGTCGCCGTCCAGGCGGATCCGCCCCTGCGCGGGCTCCAGTCCGGCGATCGCGCGCAAGGTGCTGGACTTGCCCGCCCCGTTCGCCCCCAGCAGCGCGACGACGGACGCCGCGCCCACCGTCAGCCCGATGCCGTGCACGACCGGACCGGCGCCATAGCGCACGGTCAGCCCTTCCACCGCCAGCAACGTCGTCGCCGCATCACGCATCTTCATCTCCCAGGTAGACCCGCACTACGTCGGGATTGCCACGCACGGCTTCCGGGTTGCCGGACGCCAGCAGCCGCCCGACGTTCAGCACGTGAATCGTGTCGCACACATCCATGATCAGGTCCATGTCGTGTTCGACGACGACCAGCACCAAGCCCGGCGCGCGCAGGCGCTTCAAGGCGCTGGACAGATCGTGCGTCTCGACGGAATTCAGGCCGGCCGCGGGCTCGTCCAGCAGCAACACCCGGGGGTCACCCGCAATGGCGCGGGCGATTTCAGCCAGCCGCAGCACGCCCGGCGGAAGCTGCGCGGGGTATTCCTCGGCCACATGCCGCACGCCCAGTCTTTCCAGCGCGGCCAGCGCGCGGTCGCGGTTCAGGCCGCGCTCGGCCCGGCCGCGCGGCAGCGGCAGGAAGGCGTCCAGCCATCCCGCCGACGACTGGCGGTCCAGGCCGATCATCACGTTCTCGGCCACCGTCAATTCGGGGCACAGCGCCACATGCTGGAAGCTGCGCGAGAACCCCAGTGCGGCACGGCCGGTGGGCGGCACGCCCTCCAGCCGGCGCGCGCCCAGCCGGATGCTCCCCTGCTGCGGGGAATACAGCCCGGTCAGGCAGTTGAAGAAGCTGGTCTTGCCGGCGCCGTTCGGTCCGATCAGTCCCGTGATCTCTCCGGCCTCCAGGCGCAATCCGATGTGCTGCAGGACCTGGATGCCGCCGAATGCCAGCGACAGGTCTTCCACCACCAGCGGGTCGCGATCCAGCGTGGCGTGTGCGCTCATGGGTTGCCTCCGTGCAGCCGGGCGCGCACCGTGGCGGGCAGCGCGTTGACGCCAAGCACCACCGCCAGCAGCGCCGAGCCGTAGAGGATGGGCACCCAGTCGCCCGCGCCGGCGAGCAGCAGCGGCATCAGGGTCAGGAACAGGCCGCCCAGCAGGCTCCCCAGGATCGACATTGAATACAGGCTCACCACCGAGCCGACCAACAGGAAGATCGATGTCCAGAGCGTGAAGCTGTTGGGCGACACGGTGGAGGAACTGAACGACAGCAAGGCGCCGGCGATGGCCGCGATGCCTCCGCTCAATGCCATGCACGACAGCCGCGCCCAACTCCTGCGCACGCCAAAGGACTCGGCCGCGTGGGGCGACGCGCGGATCAGCAGCAGCGCCATGGCCTGCCGAGAGCGGCGGAAGTGGCGCAGCAGCAGCGCCACTGCCACCAGCCCGGCCAGCGGCAGGTAGTAGCGCTGCGCCTCCTTGGCGATGCCGGGCAAGGCATCCAGTTTCACGTACACGCCTTCGTAGCCGCCCGTAACCGACGAGAAGTGCAGCAGTACCTCGGGCAAAGCCAGGGCCAGCGCCATCGTCGCGACGGCCAGGTAGATGCCCGACAGATACCGCGAGGGATAGGCAAAGACAATTCCAAGGAAGGCGCCGGCGACTGCCGCGGCCGGCAGGCTGGCCAGCAGCGACACGCCCATGTATTTCTCCATCAGCGCCACCGTATAGGCGCCCGCCGCGACGAAGACACCGTGACCGATGGACACCTCGCCGCCGTAACGGACCAGAAAGCTCACCGAGATGATGGCAATGGCGTTGGCAAAGCACAGGCCAAGGGTGTAAGTCCAGTACCCGCCCGCCACGAGTGGGAGCAGCGCCAGGCCCAGCACGCCGGTCACGCCCAGGCCGGCCATCAGGCGCCGGGGCGCCGCGGCCGGGGCGGCCGGCTTCGCGTCCGCCGTGAGGCGGTTGGTTGACATGATCACGCTAGACACGGGCACCTCCCCGGATCGCCATCACGCCCTTCGGAAACACGTTGAGCACCAGCAGGATCGTGAGCAGCAGATAGGTGTTGTTGAACTCGGCCGATACGTAGAAGGACAGCAGGTTCATGATGGCGCCGATCAGGATGCCGCCCAGCACCGCCCCCGGCAGGCTGTTGAAGCCGCCCACGACGGCCGCGGCGAACGCTTGCAACATGAACGAGGACACGCTGGTCGACGACAGGAAGGTGGTGGGCACGATCAGCAGCGACGCGATCAGTCCCAGCACGCCTGCGGTCACCCACGAGAACAGATGCACCCGCCGCAGATTCAGCCCGCAGACCCGGCTGGCAAAGGGGTTGGCGGACACAGCGCGAAATGCGATGCCGATGCGGGTGCGCTCGATCAGCAGGTAAAGCAGGCCAATGGCCAGTCCGGTGGCGCCCAGCACGGCCAGGTCATAGGCCGTGACGTGGACCGGCCCGATCTGGCTGCGCCACGCGGGCAGCGGCAGGTCCAGCGACACGACGTTGGAACCGAACAGGAGCTGGGTTGCGCCCTGCGCGACCAGGCCCACGCCCAGTGTCGCGATAGTGCTGGTCAGGTCGGATTTGAAGACGAGCGGCGCGATCAGGAAGTAGCTGACCGCCATGACCGCCACCATGATCACCAGCGTCAACACCACGGCTGCCCCCCACGCCATGTTCGCGAAAATGCCCGCCGTGAACCCGAACACCAGAAACGCAGCCAGGCCCGCCAGATTGCCATGGGCGAAGTTCACGACGTTGGAGCTTTTGTAGATCAGCACAATGCCGATCGCGCCCATGGCGTAGAGGCAGCCGCTGACCACGCCCGCCCAGATCAGGCCAATGAAGTCATCCATGGGCGCGCCCCTGCTGCGCGGATGGGGCCGCGTCCACCGCCGCACCCTGGTCGATGAGTTCGATCACCGACGGAAAATACCTTCCGCTCCATCCGCCGCCAGCGCTCGCCGCGTAATAGCGCTGCGCCAGTTCGGTGACGCGCGCCGCAACGCCTGCCTGCGCGGCCAGTTCCAGCACATAGCTCAGGTCCTTGAGCACGTATTCCGGCGGAAACGCCTTTTCCGGAAACTCGCGAGGCAGCATGGCCTTGCGGCCGTGATTGCGCAGCACGAAGCTGTCGCCCGATCCCTTGGACACCGCATCCAGCAGCACCGCGGGCTGCACCCCCGCGCGCTCGCCCAGCACCATCATCTCGGCAAGCGCCACCGTGTTCTCGAACACCAGCGCATTGTTGATCAGCTTGACTACCTGGCCGCAACCCACTTCGCCGCAGCGGGTCACGTCCGAGCCGATATAGCGCAGCAGCGGCTCGATGCGCGCGTAAAGCGCTTCGTCCGCACCGGCCATGATGCTCAGTTCTCCGCGCTGCGCCGCTTCGCGGGTGCGTGCGACCGGCGCATCGGCAAACGCGATGCCGCGCTCGGCAAGCCGCGCGGCGACGGCGCGGGCGGATGCGACGGTGGTGGTGCTGAGATCGACGATCACGGCAGGGCGACGCACGCCGTCCGCCAGCCCGCCCTCCCCCAGGCACACGGCTTCCACCTGCGGTCCGCCGGGCAAGGACAGGAAGACCACGTCGGCGCGCCCGGCCACCTCGGCGATCGATTCCGCACGGCGCGCGCCGGTCCCTTCCAGCAGGGCGTGGGCCTGCGGGTTCATATCGAAGGCGATGACCTCGCCGGTGTGCTTGACGGCCATGTTGCGGCACATCGGGCCGCCCATCACGCCCAGGCCGATAAAGCCGATCACGGGTACGGAATCTGCAGTCATGCGTGGCTCCTGTCAGCAATGCCGGTTGTCAATCCATCCACATGCCGCCGCTGATATCCAGCGACGTGCCCGTGATCCAGTTCGACGCGGGCGAGCAAAGGAACAGCGCCGCCTGCGCAATGTCGTCGGCGTTGCCGTAGCGGCCGAGCGGAACGGTGCCGTTCGCGGACGGCGCGCCGCCGCTCGTGACGCTGGCCCACATGGCGGTCTCGACCGGTCCCGGTGCCAGCGTGTTGGCGTAGACGCCGTGCGGAGCGCCTGCCTTGGCGATCCAACGCATCATGCCGTGCACGGCGGCCTTGGACGCGACATAGGCGGGGCCGGATGCCACGCCCCCGTTCTTGGCGGCGATCGAGCCGGCGGCCAGGATCTTGCCGAAGCCCTGCTTGCACATCAGCGGGAACAGCTTGCGCGCTGGATTGACCACGCCGCGCACATTGACTGACATCACCGCATCCCATTCGTCGTCGGTGCTTTCCCCCAGCGGCGTGCGGGCGATGATGCCGGCGCACAGCACCAGGATGTCCACCTTGCCGTACTCGGCCAGGACCGCGTCGATGACCTGGTCAGTCTCGGCGCGGGACGTCACGTCGTAACGGCGGTAATCGATGCCGCCCCCAAGCTCCTGCGCGTCAACGCGGTCCGTGGCGATCACGCGCGCCCCCGCCTGCCGGAAGGCCTTGGCGATCGCCTGCCCCATGGCACCCGCGCCGCCCGTGATCAACGCTACCTGGCCCTCGAGATTCGCGGGACCGCTCAAATGCTGTGCCATCTTCTCTTGTCTCCTGTCAGTGTTCATCCGTGGCCGCGCGACCTGTCAGCGCAACGCCGCCGTGGCGGACATCGCCAATTCGCCGTCGGGTCCGCGCGCCCATAGCGCAAGCGTCCCATCTTCCTGCATGAGCCCTTCGATGCGAAAGGCGCGCGATACGAACAGCGGGCTGACACCGCGAAACTCGAAGCGGGACAGTTGCCGTCCTTCCCCTTGGTCCAGCGCAAGCTGCTGCAGTAGCGTCGCCGTCAGGGGGCCATGCACGACCAGATCGGGATAGCCCTCTTCATCGCGGGCGTAGGCCTGGTCGTAATGGATGCGATGGCCGTTAAAGGTCAGTGCGGAATAGCGGAACAGCAGCGTCGTGTCGGGGCGCACCTCACGGCCCCAGCGGCCTTCCGCCTCGTGCCGCACGGGCGCCGCGGCCGACGCGCCCGGCGGCGGCGCTTCGCGGTAGACGATGTCCTGTTCCTCGACAATGCACGTCGTACCCTCGCTTTGCGTTGTGTGTTCCACCGTCACGAACCACAGCGAGCCGCGCTTACCAACCTTGTTTTCGATCTTGGCGATGCGGCTGCGCCGCGTGGCTTCCGATCCGATCGGCAGGTCCGCGGGGTAGGCGATCCGGCTGCCCGCCCACATTCGGCGCGGCAGATCAATGGGCGGTAGAAAGCCGCCGCGCCGCGGATGGCCGTCGGCGCCCAGCCCGCTGCGCCGCGCTGCCGAGTTGAAGAACAGCCATTGCCAACCGGGTGGCAGCGGTTCGCCCGCAGCGGGCGCGCGCGCCAAGTCCAGCGTAGCCGCCATGGCCTGCACTACCGCCGCGTCGATGCGCTGCGTATGCGTCTCTTCGCGGCCAATCCATTCGTCAAATGCGTTGCTCACGCGGGCACTCCTTCAGGGTGTGCCGGCCTAGGCCGGCTTTGCGTCGAAGACGTCGGCCGGATAGGGCTTGAAGTCCCTCACCAGCTTGAAGCTGCCGCCGGAAACGGCCTGGATGATCCCTTCCTGACGCGCGCCGCGGTGGTCGCCCGGCTTGAACGTGACCCGCCGCGCCCCGCCGACGGTCTGGTCCGTCATGGTCTCCATGACGTCCACCAGATTCGCGCGTGTCAAGGGTTTGCCGCTGGCCAGCAGCATCTGGAACCCCTTGGCGAAAAGCGCGGCATTGCTCCAGCCATTCAGGCCGAAGACGCCGATGGGATCGTTCGGGTAAAGCTTCGCGACGGTTTGGCGGTAGGCCTGGATATTGGCGTCGTCCGCATCAACAGGCATCAGCCATGACGAGAAATAGGCGCCGTCCAGCAGCGGTCCGGCCAGCTTGTACGTGGTGGGATCGGCGGTGAAGAACGGCGCCATCCATTTGCCCTGGTAACCCAGGCGATCGGCGGTCTTGAGCGCAGCCGCCAGGTTGGCGTTCGACCCGAACAGGATCACGACGTCCGCCTTGGCGTTGGCGATGCGGCGCACGTGGGGCGTGAAATCGGTGCTACGCACCTCAAAGGGAATCGACTCGGCCGCCTGCTTGTTGTTGGCGGCCATGAGCATGTCGAAGCCGCGTTTGGCAGACCGGCCCAGTTCGTCGTTCTCCCATAGCAACGCGACGCGGCCGGCGTTCAGGCCCGTGAACGCGTATTCCAGATTGGACGCCGCGGACCAGCCGTAATCGGGCAACAACGGAAACACCAACCGTTCGGCAAATAGCGCCGTCGCGCCGCCGATGGGGCCGATCATCGGCAGCCCCACTTCCTTGGCGTAAGGAATCACCGCCACCGATTGGGCGGTGCCCACCGGCGCAGCCAGGGCGAAGATTTTGTTCTCTTCCACCAGCCGCCGCGTGACGGCCACGCTGCGTGCAGGTTCGTAGCCGTCGTCATAGGTGACGAATTTGATCTTCCAGCCGTTCAGCGCGTCGGTGTCATTGACCCATTTGAAGCAGGCGTCCGCGGCGCGGGAAAGAATCGCATAGAACGGGACGGGACCGGTAATGGGGGTGAAGGCGCCGACGGTGACCGTCTTGCTGGCCGCGTCGATGCCGGGCGATGCCGACTGCGCGCGCGCCCACCCCGGAAGCGAAATCGACGCTGCCGCGGCGCAGCCCGAAAGGAATGTCCTTCTGTGCACGGTTGTCTCCTGGTGGATCTTTAGGTGCCGCCGTCTGCTGCGCGACTAAGAATGCATTCTATATATTTGCGTGGCCTGAAAAATACGGGCTTTCCCTAGCAAAAAGGTTTCGACTGCGCAAACTTTCAACATATAGAATGCATTCTTTCAAGACCCACGCCAGGAGGCACCATGCACACTCCCCCCCTCGCGGGCCGCCGCGTCATTGAATTGGGCACCATGCTGGCCGCCCCATTTGCGTCGCACATCCTTGCCCAACTGGGCGCTGAAGTGATCAAGGTCGAGCCGGCGCGCGGCGATCCCACGCGCAGCCTGGTTCGGGGCGGGCCCAGCGGTACGTTCATCGCCTACAGCCACGGCAAGAAAAGCGTGTGCCTGGACCTGGCGCATCCCGATGGCCACGCCGCCTTTCTCAGGATGCTGAAAACCGCCGACGCGTTCGTCCACAACCTGGCGCCCAAGGCAGCTCGCAAGTTGAGACTCACCAAGGCCGAATGTCAGGCCATCAATCCCCGTCTGATCTATTGCCACATCCGCGGCTACGCCGAGGGCCCGCAGGCCGACGACCTGGCCTCCAACCCGGTCGCCGAAGCGTCGACGGGCGTCATGGAAGCCAACCGCATCAATGGCCGTCCCAGCCGGCTGGGGCCTTCCTACCACGACCAGTTCGCGGGCGCCTACGCCGTCATCGGCATCCTGGCGCGCATGCTGCAACCGGAAGCCGCGCAGGAAGGCGGCCACGTGGAGGTCGGCCTGTACGAGACCGGCCTGCACGTCGCTTCGAGAGACCTGGTGGGCGTGCAGCTCAAGACCCAGTTGCTGGGCCGGCCGGAGCGCGAACCGCACGGCGAATTCAGCATGCCGGGTTATGGCGCCTACCTGACCTCCGACGAACGCTGGATGTACCTGCTGATGCTCACCGACGCACACTGGCTCAAGTTCTGTCAGGCCATGGCACTGCCGGAGGCAGCGGACGCCTCACTTGCTGCGCTGAAGGATCGCAAGAAGGCGCGCGAGCGCGTCGAGGACGTCGTACGAACCGCCATCGGCGCGCATACGTTCGACGACGCCACCGCGCGGCTTCGGATGGCTGGGGTGGGCAGCACGGAAGTCCTGCCGCTGGAGCGCGTGCTGGACGCGGACCAGGCGCGTCAGCCGGGCAAGCTGCGCAACGTCCGATACCGCGACCTGGCTTTCGACGTGCCGGAATTTCCGCGTCTGCACGCTGCCGACGACGGCGTGGCGACCCTGCCGCCGCCGGATCTGGGCGAACACACGCGGGCCGTGCTGATGGCGGCGGGCCTTACCCCTGAAGAATGCGGCGCGCTGATCGACAGCGGCGCCGCTTGCGCCGGCCAGCCGGGCGATTTTGCCTGGGCGCCGGTACGCAAGCAGGCGTGAGGCGCGTATAAAGCGCGTTGCACGCCGCACTGAACAGGGCGCGACAGACCGCCCGACCAGAATCGAGGAGACTGCAAATGCTGAAGCTCAAGATTGTGCCGGGCCTGTTAAAGGCCGCCATCGCCGGCATGCTGTGCGCCGCCGCCCCCGCCATTGCCGCGGACTATCCCGACCGTCCCATACGGCTGATCGTAGGCTTTCCGCCTGGCGGGGGCGCCGACTTCGTGGCCCGCCAGGTCGCGCAGCGCCTGGGCGATGCGCTCAAGACCAGCGTGGTCGTCGACAACAAGGCCGGCGCCAACGGCACCATCGCGGCGGCCGAAGTCGCGCGGGCGGCGCCGGACGGCTACACGCTGCTGCTGGGCGTCACGGCGTCGCAGTCCATCAGTCCCGCGCTCTCGCCCAAGCTGCCCTATGATCCGCTGCGCGATTTCACGCCAATCACGCAGGTGGGCTATACGCCCCTAGTGCTGGTCGTGAACCCGAAGCTTCCTGCCAGGAACCTGGACGAATTCCTGCAGTACGCGAAGAGCCGCCGTACGCCGGTGCCCTACGGCTCTGCCGGCATCGGCAACATCACGCACATGGCGGCCGAACTCTTCGTGCAATCGTCGGGCGTGGCGAATTTCCAGCACGTTCCCTACAAAGGCAGCAGCCAGGTCATCACCGACCTCATCGGCGGCCGCGTCGAGGCGTACTTCGACACCCTGCCTTCTTCGCTGCCGCTGATCCAGAGCGGCCAGTTGCACGCCCTTGCCGTCACGAGCCCCGCGCGGTCGGACACCGCCCGCGACATCCCCACCGTGCAGGAAGCCGGTGTGCCGGGATTCCAGACCACCACCTGGTTTGGCGTGCTGGCCCCGCCGAAGCTGGACCCGGCGCTGGCCGATCGGCTGTATGAAGCCCTTAAACGCGGCATGCAGGCGCCTGACGCACGCCAGGCACTCGTCGCGCGTGGCGTGGAACCGGTATTGGACTCACCGGCTCAGTTCAGCGCCGAACTGCAGGAAGACCTGCAGCGCTGGCGCGAAGTTGCGCGCAAGGCGGATATCAAGCTGGAGTGAGGCTCAGGCGCGCAGGCGTCCTGATCTGGCGGCGCAAGCAGCGGGGCCGGTCCCATTCTGCATCCCGCCGGCCCGGCTGACACGTCGCTCCACGACATCAAGCCGCGGCCGGTTTGATGTTCTGGTTATGCCGGAAGAGATTGTGCGGATCGTAGCGGGTCTTCACCTGCACCAGCCGGTCGAAGTTCTCGCCATAGGCCGCTCCCACCCGTGCGGTTTCGTCCTGCGTCAGGAAGTTCACATACACGCCGCCTTGCGACCAGGGCTCTGTCGCCTTGAAGATATCGCGCGCCCAGGCGATGCAACGCGCATCGTCCTGTGGATCGTCCCAACGTCCGTGCACGTTCATGGCGAATTGCGCTGCCCGGTGCGGATACGCGGTGGCTGACACCGGCACCTGCATCGCCACGCCGGCAATGTGGCCAAAGAAGATCTCGCATTGCGGCGACGGCACGTTCTGAACCGCCGACACGACGGCGTCGATCAGGCCGTCTTCCAGCTCCCCGATGTTGTGAGACTTCCAGTAGTTGCGCGCGCCGGGCGTCAGCAATGGATCGAACGCCTTCTGCCAGGCCGCGTACGGCATCGGCCCAAGGTGTTCGCCGTAGGGTTCGCCCAGACCACGCACCACTTGCAGGACATCCGGCCCCTTGTCCACGCCGCCCGTGTAGCACGACGCAAAGGCGATGATGGGCTTGCCGTGCACGGATGCCGGCAGGAAAGGCAGCGGCGGCGCCTGGCGCAGCACCGCCCAAACGGTCAGCTCCTGAGGCATGGACGGCAATGCATCGCGGTATCGCGCCAGCGCGTCGCGCGCCTGTTCGAGCGGGATCACCACCAGTCCGCCGTAGACCTCAGGCCCCACCGGATGAAGCTGAAACTCGAACATCGTGACCACGCCAAAATTACCGCCGCCGCCGCGAAGTGCCCAGAACAGGTCCGGGTTTTCCGAGTCGCTGGCGTGCAGCAACTGGCCGTCGGCTGTGACGACGTCGGCAGACACCAGATTGTCGACGGTCATGCCGAACCGGCGCGTCAGCCACCCGAAACCGCCTCCCAACGTCAAGCCGGCTACGCCGGTCGTGGAGTTGATGCCCAGGGGAACGGCGAGGCCGAATGCCTGCGCTTCGTGATCGAGGTCGGACAAGGTGGCGCCGGGCTCCACGAAGGCTCGAGCACGCACGGGGTCGATGCGTACCGATTTCATGGGTGACAGATCGATCATCATGCCGTCATCGCAGACGGCGGTGCCCGCGATGTTGTGGCCGCCGCCGCGCACGGAAACCACCAACTGATTCTCTCGCGCGTAATCCACGGCGCGGCGCACGTCGGCGGGGCCCGCGCATCGCGCAATGACGGCGGGCCGCCGGTCTACCGTGGCGTTCCAGATCTTGCGAGCGTCGTCGTAGCCGGCATCGCCGGCGGACAGGATCTGGCCCCGGACCGCGGCGCGCAGATCTTCCAAGGTGCTGCTGGACAGTTTGTTCATCACACATCTCCTCGAAGGCGATGCATTTACAAACAGCGTCTAAAGCAAGCCGTCTATCTGCTGGGGCGCGACATGGGAGTTGCCTCCTTGAAAAAGGGGCCATGACCCTGTGCACATGAATGCCCGGCGAACGCCGCGCGGGGGGAAGGCGGCAGACGCCCTGTGCCGTGCGCCGGAGCGTGCGTGATGGGGAAAAGTATAGGCCTTTGCCCGCGCGGACAGGAGTCCTACGAATCGTTTTTCAGAACCCCGCGCACGTTCATGACGGCCAATCCCAGTTGCAGTGCAATAAGCGCCCACGCGTCATCGTGCAGGCCCCACGCCACCCACAGCACGTTGCTGGCGAGAAAGACCCAGAAGCCCGCGTGGCGGCGCCCGGCGCTACGCGACGCGACCAGCCAGGCGGCGGCAAGCGACGCCGCCATGGCTGGCCACTGCAGAAAGTCCCACAACGCGTCAAGCGTCATCGGCTACGGTCCCTGCACAATCTGTGCACCGGGATCACGGCTTGGACCGGGCGCCCTGACCGCGGTTGCGCTGGCTCTGCTGGTCCTGGCCAGTGCCGATCTGCGTGGTATGGCCCTCCTTCTTCGTGCGGTTCTGCGTGTCGCCGTGACTCGCCTGCGACTCGCGGGGCGTGTCGTCCTGGCTGCGGTCGGGCGCGTCCGTTTCGTGCGTGCTGTCCTTGTGTTTGGTCATCATGTGCTCCTTTCATCAGGGTCAACGTGGTACGTACTGGGGGACCAGTCATTCCTTCGCGGTGCCGACGTCATCGACACTGCCGGTGCTACCGGCGCCCGAGCTGCTCGCGCCTGGATTCAAGCCTCCCGCGGCTCCAACGCGGATCCGGTTCTCGACATCGTTCACGCCCGCGCACTCGACCGTGCAATCCTCGACGCGGTGTTTGGTGCGCCGATCGGGAACGGTGCCCTCCAGCACGACATGACCGTCCAGGACCGCGACCGAAACGTCGCTCACGTCCAGGCCGCTATGGGCCAGCGCTTCGCATACGTTCTCGCGGATGCGATCGTCCGAACGGATGTAGCCCTTGGGATCGGTCCGGCGCGATGCGCGATCCCGCCAGGCCGTCGGGCCACGGTTATAGCCGCCCCGTTCGGCGGTTTCGAACGACATGGATTCCTCGCGCCACGCGGGGCGGTCGCCGTAGTAGCCGCCTTCGTCATCGCCGAACGACGTGGGACCGTCGTAGGCCTGTTCCCGGCCGCCATAGGCACGGTCGCGGCCGCTCTGGAAGCGTCCCTGGCCGCCGGCCCCGCGGCCTTGATCGCCATATCTATTTCCTTGCGGGTCGTATCCGCGATCATCACCGCCACGGCCGCGGCTCTGACCCTCATAGACCTGTTGGCGCTGGAACGAGGGATCTTCATTCGAAAATCCGCCATAGCTGCTTTGGCCGGGATCGGCACTGCGGCTGCGCACCGGTTCCCGGGTCTCGCGCGTGCCGCCTTGTCGCGTGCCTTCGCCCTGGTAACCGTATGACGGCGCGGGGTCCTGCCACGGTTCCCGGTCGCCGCGATAGTTCGACGTGTTCCTCGGGTCTCTACTCATATCGTCTCTCCCGTTGCAAGTTGCGAAACAAGCAGGCCGGACTCGCGTTCAAACGTTGAAACGCGCGCCCTCGCCCGCCCGCTTGGTGTAGGCAGCAAGTGCTGTGCCGGGTGCCGATTGCGCAGGCGGGGGCAGGGTCCACGCTTTATGGCCGATAGGCCAAAGGCGGCCGCGATGCTAAGAAAGGGTCATGCGGTCAGAACGCCGTGGCAAGGCCAAACAACCGCATCCGGCAACACGACACTCGACATTCAGGAGATGAATATGGCTTCAGGATCCAGGCTGTCCGACGTAATCGTAAAACTCCCCGATCGCTCCACATGCCGCGTAGAACGGCGTTTGATCGCAAAGAGAACCCAGGAGGCCTCCAGCGTTCCCATCTATGTCTGCACCTTGCCTTCTGGCGAACCCGTAACGTGGTTGGGAGGCGGTAAATATCGCTTACCGTGCGGGTCGGTAGGCGTGGCCGTTGCGCACAAACCGCCAGAAAGATGACGGGAGGGCGGACGGCACGGAGCTTGCTGGGCCCGGGCATTCACGCAGGAGGATCGTAATGAATGCCATCGAACGGGTCGCCGCTTACATGCACGAGCATTCGCTGAAACTGGTGACGGCCGAGTCCTGCACGGCGGGGCTGATTGCGGCCACGCTTGCGGACATACCGGGCGCGGGCGCGCTGCTGGATTGCGCGTTCGTCGCCTACTCGCCACAGGCCAAGCAGAAATGCCTGGGCGTGGCCGCGCGCACACTGCAACGCCACAACCTCACGAGCGAATCCGTGGCGCGGGAAATGGCGCTGGGCGCGGCGCGAAACAGCCCGGCAAATGTAGCGATCTCAAACACGGGCGTCACCGACGATACCGACCCGGAGATTCCCGCCGGCACGCAGTGCTACGCGTGGGTGTTCAAGTCGGGTCCGGCCGACGCCTCGCCCGCGATCTATACCGAGACGGCGCGCTTCGAGGGCGATCGCAACGCCATCCGCCGCGCCAGCGCCGAACACGCCCTGGCGCAGCTGATCGCCTATCACAAGCAGTGGCTGGACGGCGCCCGCCCCTCCTCGTCCCGATCAGCCTGAGCACCGGCGCCGTCCGGCTCGGCGTCCCACCCCATCCGCAGTGCGGTGGCGAATCCGCCTTCGACGCGCGAGTACGGCCGAGCGCTTGTGCTGACGCGCGGCAAGCACGACCATGCGATGTGCGCCCCGCCGGCTTCCAGCTTGTCGACCAGGGCCTGGTCCTCGCTACACGTCAGCGCCGCAAAGCCGCCGATGCGCCGGTACGTGTGCGCCGCGATGCCCAGGTTCGCACCATGCACATGCCGGTGACCGTCGCGATCGTGGTAGTGCGTGGCGAACGCCCGGCGTGCGCGCTGCGCGAACTCGCCATGCGCATCCCATCCGGTGACCGATACGGTGCCGCAAACCACCTCCGCATTCAGGGAAAGCTGGTCGGCCAGCCACCCGGGCGACACACAGGTGTCGGCGTCGGTGAAGGCAAGCCAGCGCGCGCCGGCATTGAGCAGATGTTGAGCGCCCGCCGCGCGCGCCATGCCGACGTTGCGCGCCTGGACCATCAGAAGCTCCACCGGCCAGCCTGCCGCCCGGCGCGCGGTCTCATCCTCGCAGTGATCCAGCACCACGACGATACGCACGGGTTCCCGGCCAAGACGCGGATGGCGGGATGCGCGCATGACGGCTCGCAGGCAGTCTTCGATGTGGCGCTCTTCGTTGTGCGCCGGAATGCATACGCCGATCATGAATGGCTTCCTGATTGGGGGTGTCTGCGCCAGGCATCCAGGCGGAACTCGTCTTCCACGTGATGCACGCTGCGCGACAGGCCGGGCAACGCGCCGATCGCCGCGTGCAGCGCGTCCGTGTTCTGAAGACGGTCATCGAAATCCGGCCGCCAATGGCAGGCAACGATCTCGCCGTCCGGCGCAAGGGATGCATCGACGGCGCTCAGAAACCTGCACAGCGCGGCGCCGTCCAGGTAGTACGCGACTTCCGACAGCACGATGAGGTCAAAGCCAGCGGCGGGCGTCTCGGGCCACTGCCGCGGCAGGTCCAGCGTCAAGACCTGGACATGGTCCATGCCTTCGCCGGCCACGCGGGCGCTGCAACGCGCCGTTGCGGCCGGCGCGGCGTCCACCGCACAGACGCGCGCGCAGCGCAGCGCAAGGCTCCGCGTCAGCTCGCCCGTGCCGCAACCCGGCTCGAGGGCATGGCGATAACACTCGCGCCCCAGCACCGCCAGCAACAGGCCGCGTTTGCGGCGTTCGTACCACGCGCTGGCCACGCGCCACGGATCGGGATCCGCCTGGTAGAGACGTTCAAAATGGTCCACGGCTACAGAGCCCATGGCGTGCCTCCGTCGTTGAGCACCGCCTGCCCATGCGCGGCCTGATCACGCTCCGCATGGCTCTGCCGGATAAACACGGGCAGATCGGCCATTACCTGCGCAAAGTGCGCGTCGCGGCACAAGGGGCCCGCGCCCAGCGCCCGCGCGGCCCGTTCCACCACCACCGACGCAGCCGCTTCCACGGCCAGCCGCGCGCGGGCGCAGGCCAACGCGCACGCCTGCCGCGGATGCGCGTCGATCTCGGCGGCGGTTTCGCGCAACACCGCCCGGGCCTGCGCCAGGGCCACGTCGATGGCGCCCAGATGCGCCAGCCGATGCGGGTCGGCGGAATGCCTGGGCAAGGCCCGGTGCAAAGTCTGTGCGATATGCAGCAATCCGCCGTACCAGCACGCTGCAATACCGGCGCCGCCGTGAAGAAAGCCAGGCCGATGCACGTACGCGCCAGGATCATCCACCAGCGCGCAGCGCGCGTCCCGAAAGACCACGTCCACGCTTGCCGACGCGCGCATGCCCACGGCATGCCAGCCGGCATCGGTCACCTGCACGCCGTCCTGATCCATTGCCACCGCGGCCAGACACGCCTCGCCCGCGGGATTCCAGCCGCTGACGAGCGCGTGCGTGACGGCAGCCGCGCCGGAGCACCACGCCTTGACGCCTTGCAGCACTGCCGTGCCGTCGGGCTGCGGGGTGATTTGCACGCGATGATCCGGGGGCTCCGCGCACCACACCGCCCAGCGGCTATTCGCCGGCGGGACAGGCGCCTGGAGTTCCGCCAGGATGGCGAGCGCATCGGTGTGCCCTTCGTAGAGTTTGACCAGGCTCAGGTCCGCCTCGGCCACGCGGGCCAGTGCGCGCCACCGATCCAGCGTTTGGCCCGACCCCGGCAAGGGCAGTTGATCGCATCCCTGTTCCACCAGGACGCGCAGCCAACGGCCGGGATCCAACGGCGCATGGGCGTCGGATAGGACCTCATTCAATCGTTGGTGCGCGGACTGCCGGGGAGGTGACGGGTCGGGACGTTCGGTCATGGCGATGCGTAGGTGCGGCGTTGGGGTTATGTCCCCGGACAGCAAGCGCCGTGCCCATCACCGCGCGCGCGGCGTCCAACCCATGGGCAACGCGTCGCCTTCCACGCAAGCGACCAACGAAGCCCCCTGCCCGCCCTGCACCGCATGGCCGCCGGTGAAATCGGAAAATGCCGGCAGCACGGTGATGCCTTCACGCAGCCAGAACGCGGGCCAGCTGCGCGGGACGCCCGGCACACGCGTTTTGGGGTGGACGTGGCCGGCGATCACGTGCCGGCCCAGCGCGTCCGGTGTCGGCAGGTGGCGGAACAGGAACGGGCCGTCGGCCCACGCCTCGCCGAGCTGGCGCATGCCCAGCGCCGGGGCGTCCAGCGCGCGGTCATGGTTGCCGGCCAGCACCGCCACGTCCACGTCCGGATTCGCCTCGCGCCACGCAATCCACGCATCGCGCCACGCGGCCTGCGCGGCGGGCCCGTGCAGGACGTCGCCGACAATCAAAAGCTCCGTGGCGCCCGTCGCGGCGATCAGGTCCGACAGGCGCCG
Source organism: Achromobacter sp. UBA4530 (assembly GCF_002388205.1). Classification (NCBI taxonomy): domain Bacteria; kingdom Pseudomonadati; phylum Pseudomonadota; class Betaproteobacteria; order Burkholderiales; family Alcaligenaceae; genus Achromobacter; species Achromobacter sp. UBA4530. Next base: position 71,350 of record NZ_DGMA01000043.1, read on the forward strand.
CAGGTCGTCCATCGTCGCCCCGCGCGGCACGGCGATGCCCGCTTGCCGAAAGACGTGGCTCTTGCCCAGATGCAGGTCCGCGATCACCAGACGGGACCGCGCAGGCCAGTGCAACGCGCGCGCCCCCAGCAGGACGACAGGCTCGCCTGCCAGCGCCATCGCAAGTCCGGCCTCAGGCGATTCGCGCATACCGCTTCTCCAGTTGCTCGGCGGCGCGCTTGACTCGTGCCTGCCAGGTTTCGGTGCTGAGCTGCCCGCGCAGGCTTTCCGTCCACAGCGGAAACGACAGCGGCGTGAGCGCGCGCGGCTCGCACAAGGCCAGCTCGCGCCGCTGGCAGTCCTGCAGCGCCGCCAGGAGCCGCGGCGCCTCCAGTTGCAGTTCAAAGACTTCGCGCTCGGCCTGCGCGAGCAGCAGGTGATCGGGATCGTAGCGGCGCAGCACGTCGTAGAGCAGCCCGCTGGAGGCCTGCACCTGCCGCAGCGAACGCGCCGCCTGCCCCGGCAGCGATGGCGTCAACAACCCCGCGACACGCGCGATCTCTCGAAACTGCCGGCGCGCCATTTCGCCCAGATTGACGCCTTCGCGCAGGTCATCGGCCATGTTGTCCGGGCTGAGCAGTGCGCGCAGCAGCGTGTCGTCCAGGGCCGCGGGTTCGGCCAGCGTCAGCATCAGGCCGTAATCGTTGACGGTGTAGGAGATGGTGTTGGCCTGCCGCCGGCCCCAGCGCAGGGCGACCATCGCAGCGATGCCTTCATGCACGGCGCGGCCTGCGAACGGAAACAGGAACAGATGCGAGCCGCGCCGCGTCTTGATCAGTTCGGCCACCAGACGGCCGTGGTCGGGCAGTGCGCTGGCCTGTTCCTGGATGCGAAGCAGCGGGGCAACGGCGCGCATTTCCGGGTGCTCGCCGGGATGGGAGTACAGGCTCTCGACCTCGCTCGCCAATTGCGTGGACAAGGGCATGCGCCCGCCCTGCCAGGTCGCGACGGGTCCGTCTCCGCCCTTTGCCCGCCGTACGTAAGCCACCATGCCCTCCAGCCGCACCAGTTCCAGCGTGCGCCCGGCAAATTGAAACCGGTCGCCGCGCCGCAAGCGCGCCAGAAAGCCCTCCTCGACCGATCCCAGGCCGCCGCCTCGCAGATACTTCACCGCCACCGCGCCGTCGGACGTGATGGTGCCGATGGACAGCCGATGCCGGAACGCGATGCGCCGGTCATGCACGCGGTAGCAGCCGTCTTCATCGCGCACGACGCGGTGGTAGTCCGGATACTTCGCGAGCGCGCGTCCGCCCTGCACGATGAAATCCAGCACGGCCTGCCAGGTCGCGGCATCGAGCGTGGCGTAGGCATGCGTGCCGCGCACCTCCTCAAACAGATCGCCAGCTTCGAAGCCGCCACCCAGCGCCAGCGTCACCGCGTGCTGCGCCAGCACATCCAGGCTGCCGATGGGCGGCACGCGGGACTCGATCTCGCCGCGCGCGATCGCCTGCCGGGCCGCGGCATACTCGATCAGTTCCAGCGCTTGCGCGGGCACGCAGACCACGTTGCCGGACTCGCCGGGCCGGTGCTTGGCGCGGCCGGCGCGTTGCAACAGCCGCGCGACGCCCTTGGGGCTGCCGATCTGCAGCACCTGATCCACCGCCGGAAAGTCCACGCCCAGATCCAGGCTGGACGTGGCCACCACGCAGCGCACCGTGCCGTCGCGCAGCCCTTGTTCGACTGTGGCGCGCAGTTTGGGGTCCAGCGAGCCGTGATGCAGCGCCAGCGTGCGCGGATCCTCCGGCCAGATCGACTCCAGCGCGCGGTGCCACAGCTCGGCCTGCGCCCGCGTGTTGGTAAAGAGCAGCGTCGCGCGCACATCGAACAGGCGCTTGAAGACGCGTTCCAGTTGCGACAACCCCAGGTGGCCCGCCCACGGCAGCGCGCGGCTGCGTTCCGGCAGCAAGGTGGAGATCTGGATCTTGCGCGGCCTGGCGCCGGCCACCAGCGCGCTGTCGGGCGCCTGCGGCAGCAGCACGGCGCGGGCCTCATCCAGGTTGCCCAGCGTGGCGGACAACCCCCACGTTCGAGCCGCTGGCGACAGCTTGCGGACCCGCGCCAGGCACAGCTGCAGCAGCACGCCGCGTTTGTTGCCCAGCAGTTCATGCCATTCGTCGACCACGATGCAGCGCAAGGCGCGAAAGCGCATCGAGGCATCGGCGTAGGACAGCAGCAGCGCCAGCGATTCCGGTGTGATCACCAGCACGTGCGCCTTGCCCTGCCGCGCCAGCCGCTTGTCGCGCGCGCTGGCATCGCCCGTGCGCAACGCGACGGTCCAGTCGATGCCCAGTTCGGCCGCCGTCTGGGTCAATGCCCGCGTCGTGTCCGCAGCCAATGCGCGCAGCGGCGTCACCCACAAGACGCGCGGACCTTCGCCGGTGGCCGCCTTTGCAGGCATGTCTTCCGAAAGCGCTTCAAGCAGCGGGCCGCCAAATGCCGCCAGCGTCTTGCCGCTACCGGTGGGCGTGTGCAACAGGCCCGACTCGCCGTCCAGATAGCGGCGCCACGTCTCGCGTTGAAAAGGCGCGGCTTTCCAGCCGCGCGCCGCAAACCACGCGACCAGCGGCGCACCCCTGCCCCGGGCCGTGCCGCTCATCGCGCCAGCGCCTTCAGCGTGTCCAGCTGATCGGCCTGATCCGCCGGCTTGTCGTGCCGCCAGCGCAGGATGCGCGGAAAGCGCACGGCGATTCCGGACTTGTGACGCTTGGAGATGTTCACGCCTTCGAAGCCCAGTTCAAACACCTGCACGGGTTCGACCGAGCGCACCGGACCGAAGCGCTCGCGCGTGTGCGCCCGCAGCCAGCGGTCCAGTTCCAGGATCTCTTTATCGTCCAGGCCCGAGTAGGCCTTGGCAATGGGCACCAGCGCGTCGCCTTCCCACAGCCCGAAGGTGTAGTCGGTGTAGAGCGTGCTGCGGCGACCGTGGCCGGACTGCGCGTACAGCAGCACGGCGTCGATGGTGAGCGGGTCGATCTTCCACTTCCACCAGTCGCCGCGCCGCCGCCCGCTTTGGTACGGCGCGCTGCGCCGCTTGAGCATGAAGCCTTCGACGCCACGCTCGCGCGATTCGCCGCGCAGCGCGTGGGCCTCGTCCCAGCTTGCCGGCACGACGGCCGGTGACATCCGCAGCCGTGGGTCGGGATGGCGGCGCAGCAGCGCTTCCAGGCGCTCGCGGCGCTCGGCCTGCGGCAATTCGCGCAGGTCCTCGCCTTCAAGTTCGAGCAGGTCATACGCCAGCAACTGCACCGGCGCCTCGGCCAGCCACTTGGGACCGGGCTTCAGGCGCTGGATGCGGGTCTGCAGGGCCGAGAACGGCATGGGGTCCGTGTTGCCGTCCTGCCAGGCGAGCAGTTCCCCGTCGATGACGCAGTCCACGTCCAGCGCGGCGGCCGCCGCTTCAACTTCCGGAAAGCGGCCGTCAAGGCGCTCTTCGCCGCGCGACCAGATGGACACCTCGCCACGCCGCCGGATGAGCTGCGCGCGGATGCCGTCCCACTTCCATTCCAGCAGCCATTCGTCGATGGGTCCAAGCACGGCGGGATCGCCTTCGAGCGGCGACGCCAGGAAAAAGGGATACGGTTGCTGGCGGTCGCCTGGCAGTTCCTCGGCGCTGAGCAGATCGCGCAGGAACGCCGGACTGGGCGACCACGCGCCCAGCATGCGCTGCGCAATGCGGGCGATGGGCACGCCCGACATTTCGGCCAGCGCCTGCTGCACCATGCGCTGAGACACGCCGACGCGCAGCGCGCCGGTCAGCAGCTTGTTGAAGACCAGGCGTTCTGCATAGGGCAAGCCCAGCCAGGCCGAGACGACCACCTCGCGCCGCTCGATCTCATCGCGGTTCGCGACGGGCAAGAGAATCTCTTCGATCCAGTCAGCCAGGCCGCGATCCGGCGCGGCCGCTTCCGGATCCGGGACGAGCAGCGCCAGGGTTTCGGCCAGGTCGCCGACCTGGTCATAGCAGGCGTCCAGCAGCCAGGGCGCAGTGCTGGAAGCGTCGGCCGCCCAGGCCCGCAACTCGCCAACCCCCGCGATCTTCTTACGTGTGCTGGTGATCTTGCCGCCGGCCAGCAGATACAACGCCCAGACCGCGTCGCGCGGCGGGGCATCGCGGAAGTACGCCACCAGCGCCGCGCGCTTATCCAAGGTGGCGGTACTGCGGTCAAGCTCCTGATACAACGCCGCGAATCGCTTCATGCCTGCGTCCGTTCCCCTGTCGATCTTCGTTCATTGGCCGCCCTAATCGTCTTCGCCATACTGCGTCACCAGCGTCTCGGCGGCGATGCCGGATTCATTCAACGTACGCACCAGCGCCTCGGTGTCGCCGTGCGTGGCGATGACCCGCTTGGCGCCGGTGTCGTGGATGGTGCGCAGCAGGTCGGGCCAATCAGCATGATCCGACACGACAAAGCCGCGGTCCATGTTGCGGCGCCGGCGGTTGCCGCGCAGCCGCATCCAGCCCGACGCAAAGCCATGCTGCGCCTTGCGGAAGCGCCGCAGCCACGCGCTGCCCGCCGCCGACGGCGGCGCCAGGATCAGCTCTCCAGCAAATCCCGTTCCCGAGGCCGCGGAAGGGCCGTCCGCGTCGATGACCAAACGCGTGTCGGCCAGCGGAACACCGGCCTTACGATAGACGTCCACCCCCGCGGCGATCGCGCCGTGCAGGTAGACGGGCCGGTCCGCAAAGGGGATCAATTCAGCCAGCACGCGCTGCGCTTTGCCCAGGGCGTAGCAATAGAGGATGGCGGCCTCGCCGCGCGCGGCGCAGTGGTCGCGCCATTGCACGATGTCGCGCGCCACGTCCGAGGCGCTGGGCCAACGGTAAATAGGCAGGCCAAAGGTGGCCTCGGTGATGAAGGTGTCGCAAGGCACGACTTCAAACAGGCTGCACGTCGGATCGGGCTGGCGCTTGTAGTCGCCGGACACGACCCAGACTTCGCCATCGACTTCGATGCGCACCTGCGCCGATCCCAACACGTGGCCCGCCGGATGCAACGACACGCGCGCGTTACCCAACGTGAAGACTTCGCCGTAGGCATGGACCCGGTAGTCCTGGTCGCCCAGCCGCCATTGCAGGATAGGCAAGCCTTCGGCGCTGGTGTGGTAGCGCCCCATGCCGGAACGTGCATGATCGCCATGACCATGCGTCAGCACGGCGACCTCGACGGGCCGCCACGGATCGATATGAAAGCCGCCGGCTGGGCAATACAGGCCTTCCGGACGCAATTGCACGATGTCGCGCATGGGACCTCCCGATCGGCGCGGCGCGACGGTTTCGCGGCCGCATGTCTTTGGTTATACCCCGCGAGGACGCAGAAAAAGTGCGCTGAAAACGCACCGCTAACATCCGATGAGAAATTAAAAGTTCAGTTGCAGACGGGGGGCATCGTAAGCCGGTAGTGTGGAGCGGTGGCTTAAAGGAGAGAATATGCGTACCAATCACATCCTCACGATTATTGTTGTGGTCGTCGTCGCTTCGATCGCCCTGTCGGTCGTTCCCTGGTAATTCCTTGGCAGCGAGGCCGGACATGACACGGAACCTTCATGCCCTCTGCTTTGCCGCATTCCCTGCTGGACCTGACGCTGCGCGCCATCCCGCGTCGCTATCGCGTGGGCCCGCTGCCCGCGGCCCGCAGCGGGCTTGAAGTTTCCGACCCGGCGACGGCGCTTGCCATCGCCATCGAACAGGCCCGCGTTGCGCTCAGTGCAGACGCAGCGCCGTCATCCGCCTGTGAACGCCTGTTCGTAGACGCGCTCTCGCAACTGATTCGGGATGCACTGCGCGAAAGCGGCGGAGATTCCGCGTTTCGGGCCATGGTGCTGCGGCATCAATCCCCTCTGGTGCGCGAATACGCTTCGTTGTCGGCGCACGCCCAGGCGGACCGGCGCGCGGTACGTACTGCGGTCGATGCGTTTGCGCATCCCGGCAAGCGCCGCGGCATGCCGGCCGGGCCGCTGGGGGACGCGCTGACGTCGTTGCATGCGGCGGCGGCGGCCGAGGACTGGGCGGTTTTGACGCAAGGCGCCGAGCGCCTGCTTGCGGCGCAGCCCTCGGATGCCGCGACAAGCCCGGCGATTTCCGCGCCACTGGAACGGTTGCTGAAGGATCCCGCCTTGGCGCGTCTGCGGCGCATGGAGACGTTGTCCACGGATCCGCTGGTGCAACGCTATCAACACTTTTGGCAACGGCAAGGCCCCCGCCCCGGCACGCCGCAGGCCGCCGCGCAGGGGCTGGACGCTCGCCGCCGCGGCGTCGCCGTTGAAGCGTTGGCCGAAGGCGCCATTGCCGCAATGGCCACGCAGCTTGCGCAAAGGACGGGCGAAAGTTATCGGGTGGTCACGTCAATGCACGTCCCGGCGTCTATCCCGGGCAACGCAGACCGCGCCAAGACCGAATGGGACGTGGCCCTGCTGCGCCAGTCGGCCGGCGACGCTGCGGCGCCGGTCTGGGATGTGTGCCTGCTGGTCGAGGCCAAGGCATCAACGGACGCGGCGACGACGGATCTGCCCCGCTTGCTGCGCGGTCTGCGCTTGCTTGCGCACGCAGACGCACAGACCATTTATGTGTTCGATAGCCATCAGGGGCCGGTGCGGCTGCGCGGTGCGGCGTTGGCGGCGCTGTCGGCGGACGACGCGGATCTTGCCCGGACGATTCTCTACTTCTCCGACGCGCCGGCGGATACCGCGCCGCGGCTGCTGAATGCCGCTGGCCGGATGCAGCTGTTGTCGGCGCAGGAAAGCCTGGACTTCGCCAGCGCGTTGGCCTCAGGCGAAGCGCCGGATGCGTCGGCGCTTTCGCCGGTGTGGCAACAGTTGCTGGTTGCGCCTCGCTGGAGCGCCGTGCTGAACCAGTTCGCGCTGTTGCGGCAGGTGCGTGAGCTGATGGTGCATGTGGATGACGTGCACGCTGCCATCACGCGCTTGGGTCAGGATCGCGCCGGCGCATAAGCGCATTCGCCCACGGCCGCTCCGCTCCAATCCGGCGCGTGCCGCTCGATGTGCGCGCGGATGAAATCCGCCAGCACGCGCGTAGCCATGGACGGGAACCGGTTGGGCGCGGTCAGCAGGTAGATGGCGTCGCCCACCCCCTCGGGCTCGTACGCGGGCAGCACCTGCACCAGCGTCTCGTCACGCAGCAATTCCCACACGGCATAGCGGGGCAGCAGCGCCACACCCAAGCCCGCCAGCACCGCATCGCGCAGAAACGGATAGTCGCCCGACTGCAGCCGCGGCGCGACGCGCAGGATCAGCGGGTCGCCATGCGCCTGCTTGAGCCGCAGGTCGAAGCGCCGGCCCAGCGATTGCGGCGCGATCAGGTCGCAGCGGCCCAACTGCTCCATGCGTTGCACCGGCCCGTTGCGCGCCAGGAAATCCGGCGACGCGCAGAGGCACCACTGAATGTCGCACAGCCGCCGCGCCACGTGATCTTCGGGCGGAGACGAGGTGATCTTGAGGGCGATGTCGACTTCAGCGGAGATCAGGTCGCCGATCCCGTCGTTGATGTGCACGCGCAGCGCGATGTCGGGATGCGCGCGCGCGAAATCCAACAGCACTGGCGCAAGATAAAGGTGGCCCAGGCCAGTGGGCAGTCGGATCCGCACATCGCCGCGCACGGTCCCATCTAGACTGTCAATGGCCGCCTGCACCGCGCGCATCTCGTCCAGCAGCCGGATGCCGTGCTGGTACAGCAACTGGCCGGCCTGCGTCAGCTCGACATGCCGGGTGGTGCGCCGGAACAGCTGCGCGCCCAGATCGAGTTCCAGCCGCTTCAGGCGGTGCGACATGTTCGACCGCGTCATGCCGCAACGCTGCGCGGCCGCGCTCAGGTTGCGCGACTCGACCATCGCGACAAACAGTCTGACGAGGTTCAGGTCCGGCTTATTGTCAATCATGGTTCACCATTCCCGGCACAAACCGGTGGATTGTCCAATGCGTCGGCCGAGTCTAGCATCGTCTTCATCGCCTTCGAACCCTTGCTCCGGACCGACATCCACCCATGCCCACCCCGTTGACCGACGCTTCCAGCGGGCCCTATTCCGGACTGCGTGTGCTGGACCTCAGCCAGGGCATCGCGGGCCCGTACTGCGCGCAGATGCTGTGGCAGCAAGGCGCCGACGTCGTAAAGGTGGAACCGCCAGACGGCGACTGGGGCCGGCACGTCGGTGTGCTCCGCGACGACCAGAGCGCGCTATCCATCGCCTACAACGCCGGCAAACGCGGTGTGTGCGTGGACGCGCGCCAGACGCAAGGCAAAGTGCTGCTGGCAGACATGGCGCGGCGCGCGGACCTCGTGATCCAGAATTTCCGCCCCGGCGTCGCCGAACGCATGGGGGTGGGCTACGACAGCCTGGCCGCACGTTGCCCGGGGTTGATCTACGTGTCCATCAGCGGCTACGGACCGGACGGTCCCTACGCCAATGCGCCCGCCTCCGACTCCGTGATGCAGGCGGATAGCGGCCTGATGTTCGCCAACCAGACACCCGCCGGCGAGCCGCGCCGCATCGGCCTTCTGATGGCGGACATCGCCACCGCGCTGTACGCCGTGCAGGCGGCCAGCGCCGCGCTCTACCAATTGGCGCGCACCGGCCGCGGCCAGCATGTGCAGTTGAATCTGCTGCAGGCCTGCGCGGCCTTGCAGGTGAACGACATCCTTGCGTACGGCATTGCGGGACAGCGGGAGGCCGTGGCGGTCAGCGCCCCCAACGGCGTCTTCGACACCGCGGATGCGCGCCTGTCCGTGCTGGCGTTGAACAACGACCAGTTCGCGCGCTTGTGCCGCGCGCTCGAACGAACCGACTGGCTGGCGGACCCCGCCTTATCCACCAACGCAGGCCGCATGGCGCAGCGCGACCGACTGCATCGGGAAATGGCGGAACAGTTGGCACGGCGCCCTGCCGAGCACTGGGTGCAACGCCTGGCGCGCGAGGACGTGCTGCACGCGTACGTGCGGGACTACGACGGCCTGGCGGCGCATCCGCAGGCGGCGCATCTGGGGCTGCTGGAACCGCTGGCGCAGCCCGGCGGCCAGCCCCTGCCCTATGCGCGCGCGGCCGGGGCCTTGTCACGCCGGCCGCTCACCGCGGCGCCGGCGGTTGGCGAGCACACCGTGGATGTGTTGACCGAGTGGGGCGTCGCGCCCGCCGACATCCAGGCCATGCTGCATGCCGGCGTGCTGCGCCAGGCAAAATGCGGCAAGGAAGGCCGCTGATGCGCGCCCTGGTCTGCCATCGCCATGGTCCGGTTGAAGACGTGTTGCCCGGCGAGCTTCCCGAGGCGCCGGCGCCCGCGCCCGACGAAGTCACCATCGCCGTCGAGCATGCCAGCGTCAGCCACGCAACCAAGCTGCTCATCGAGGGACGCTATCAAAGCCGTCCGCCGCTGCCGTTTGCGCCCGGCACGGAGGCCGCGGGCCGCGTCATCGCGTGCGGCGCCAAGGTCACGCGGTTCAAGCCCGGCGACAAGGTAGTGGCGCTGGCGCGCTGGGGCTGCTATGCCGAACGACTGACCTTGCCGGAATACACCGTCTATCCCGTGCCCGAGGATCTGCCGCTTCTGACCGCGCTGCCCATTCCCATCTCGTACGGCACGGCATGGGGCGCGTTGTTGTGGCGCGCCGCGATGCAGCCCGGCGACACGGTGCTGGTGCTGGGTGCGGGCTCGGGCGTGGGACTGGCGGCCGTGGAGATTGCGTCGGCGCTGGGCGCGACGGTGCTGGCCTGCGCCAGCACACCGGCCAAGCGCCAGGCCGCGCTGGACGCGGGCGCGGCGCAGGCGTTCGCCGCTGACGAGTCGATGCCGCAGGCCGTCAAGGCGGCCAGCGACGGGCGCGGCGCGGATGTGGTGCTGGACGCGGTGGGCGGCGACGCCTTCGAACGCAGCGTGCGCGCCGCGGCGGCCAATGCCCGCATGGTGTCGGTGGGTTTCGCCAGCGGCCGCGTCCCCGACGTGCCGCTGAACCTGCTGCTTGTAAAGAACATTGCCCTGCATGGGTTTTTCTTTGGCCGCTACATCGGCTGGACGCCCGCGGACGAACGCATCGTCCACGCGCCTGCCATGCAGCGGACCATGTCCACCCTGTTCGACTGGGCCCGCCGCCAGCGGATCCGGCCGGCTGTAACGGCGATCTATCCGATCACCGGTCTTGCCGCAGCACTCGCCGCCCTGGAAAGCCGACAAGTCGTCGGCAAGGTGGCGATCACGATAACGACGGAGACAACCCCATGCGTACCAACGACTTCCGGCGCGCCGCCCGGCCACGCCATCTTGCCGCCGCGGCGCTAGCCGCCTGCTGCGTCAGCCTGCCCGTCGCCGCGGTGGCGGCCGACGCCTATCCCAGCAAACCCATCACGATGGTCGTGCCCTACCCGCCCGGCGGGCCGACCGACATCGTGGCGCGGCTGGTGGCCGCCGAGATGTCCAAGACCATCGGCCAGAACATCGTCGTCGACAACAAGCCCGGCGCCAGCGGCATGATCGGCGCGGACCTCGTGGCACGCGCCGCGCCCGACGGCTACACGTTCCTGGCCAACGCGTCGCTGCACGTCATCAACCCGTACATCTACGCGTCGATGCGTTACGACACCTTCAAGGACTTCGCGCCCATCACGCAGCTTGCGGACGTGCCGCTTGTGCTGGTCGTGCCTGAAACGTCGAAGGTGCGCACCGTGCAGGACCTTGTGGCGCAGGGCAAGGCCCAGCCGTTGAACTTCGGATCGGCGGGCTCGGCCTCCGCGCAACAGCTTGCGGGCGAATCGTTCAAGGTGCGTTCCGGCCTGCCGATGCAGCACGTGCCTTACAAGGGCAGCGCGCCCGCGCTGACGGATCTGGTGGGCGGACAGATTCAGCTGATGTTCGATTCGATGCCGTCGGCGATGCCGTTCATCAAGTCGGGCAAGCTGCGGGCGGTGGCGGTGACAACCAGTCGCCGCGTCGATGAACTGCCCGACGTGCCCACCATGGCCGAATCCGGATTCCCGGGCTTTGACATCAGCACGTGGTACGGCCTGTGGGCGCCCAAGGGCACGCCGCCGGCCATTGTGGCCAAGCTGTCCGAGCACGCGGCGCGGGCGCTCAAGCAGCCCAATGTCGTGACGCAGTACGCCGACCTGGGCGCCAAGCCGGTGGGATCTGATCCCGCCACGTTTGCCCGTTTCAATGTGTCCGAGGGCGAAAAGTGGCGCGACATCGTCAAGGCGGCGCAGATCACGCCGCAATAGTGGAAAAGGCGGCTCAGACTGACCTCGACCCGGGCGGCGCGGGTAATCCCCCATAAGCAGCGCCACGCCGCTGGATAAGAATTCATGGTTTCCTATCCGCGGCCGCCGCGCGCATCGCGCGCCAACCAACCCCGAGGTCCCAGGCATGAAGGCGTTTTTCCACGACGATCAAAAGCTTCACCATCCGCAGACCTACTTTTCGCGCGGGAAGATGCGCACGCCGCAGGAGGTGCCGTCGCGGCTGGACGGCCTGGTGCAGGCGGCGCGCAAGCTGGGATTCGACGTCCAGGCGCCCGCCGATGACGGAGCAGGTGCGATCGCGGCGGTGCACAGCCTGGATTACCTGCGCTTCCTGCAGGACGCGCATGAGGACTGGATGAAGCTGCCCGGCGATTGGGGCGGCGAGGTCGTGTCGAACGTCTTCGTGCGCGAACGCAATGCGCTGCGCGGCGTGCTGGCCAAGGCCGGGCGTTACCTGGCGGACGGCAGTTGTCCGGTCGGCCCCAAAACCTGGCAGTCGGCGTATTGGTCGGCGCAATGCGCCATCGCGGGCGCCGACGCCCTGCTGGCCGGAGACCGCAGCGCCTACGCGATCTGCCGCCCTCCCGGTCACCACGCGCGGCGCGATGCCGCGGGCGGCTTCTGCTACCTGAACAACGCCGCCATCGCGGCCCAGCGGCTGACGTCCAAATTTCCGCGCGTGGCCATCCTGGACACCGACATGCATCACGGCCAGGGCATCCAGGAGATCTTCTACGAGCGCAGCGACGTCCTGTACGTGTCCATCCACGGCGATCCCGAGAATTTCTATCCGGTGGTGGCAGGCTTTGAAGACGAGCGCGGAGCTGGCGAAGGATACGGCTACAACATCAACCTGCCCATGCCGCACGGCTCGCCCGAATCCGTGTTCTTCGACCGGCTGGCGCAGGCGCGCCGCGCGATCACGTTGTTCCAGCCCGATGCGCTGGTGCTGTCGCTGGGCTTCGACATCTTCGAAAAGGATCCGCAGGCCATGGTCAGCGTGTCCGAAGACGGCTTCGAGCGCTTGGGCCGCGACGTAGGCGGACTGAACCTGCCCACGCTGATCGTGCAGGAGGGCGGGTATTACATCGAAGGTCTGGAGTCGAACGCGAAGCGGTTTTTCGCGGGCCTGGCGGGCGCCTGATCCACCGGTGGGCACACTGGCCGTCAGAAGCTGACCGCCACCCCTGCGCCGCCGCGGTCAGACGGTTCAAGCCGAACCACCCGAAATCGCTGGTGGCCGCCGGGCGGGTTCAAGCCTCGGCCGACGCTTCCCACATCGTCACTCTGTCCCGGCCCGTCTGCTTTGATCGGTACAGCGCCTGATCGGCGCATTTGATGACGGCCTGCGGCGATGCGCCGTCCCGCGGCCACAGCGCCACGCCTACGGACACGGTCACCGGACGCACGCCGTCGGGCATCGGGCGCGCCGCCACGGCCGCCCGGATGCGCTCGGCCGCCTGGGCTGCTATCTGTGCCGCGGGCCGCGTGGCGCCCTGCGTCGTTTCGTGCGCCGTGTCCTGCATGTCGTCCTGCGCTTCGTCCTGCGCGCCTCGCTGCGGCAAGATCATCACGAATTCCTCGCCGCCGATGCGAAAGGCCTGATCGCCGGCGCGCACGTTCTCCTGCAGGGTCCGCGCCAGCGCCACCAGGACCTTATCGCCCGTCGGATGGCCATACACATCATTGATCTGCTTGAAGTGGTCGAGATCGAGCGCGATGACCGCGAACGGCGACGCGGCGGCGACCAGCTCGTCGATCCGCGCGCGCAGGGCGCGGCGATTCATCAGCCCGGTCATGGGATCGGTCAGCGATTCCGTGTTCAAGCGGCCGACTTCGTCCCGATGGCGCGCTTGCGCGGCGGCCAAGGCCTGCCGCAGCTTTTCGGCCTCGAAATACCAGGTCTTCAGCGTGGTGGCGCGCAAGGCCGTCGGACCCACCGGCTCGTCGCTGGCGAAGGCCTCAGCCAGGCGTGCGAGCGGCCGCGCGATCGCGTAGGCGCATGCGCTGACGAGCAACAAGGTCAGCACCACAGCCGGCACGGCGAACTGCAGCGACGCGCCCAACAGGTCCTTGAGGGGCGACAGCGCGCTGTCGAGCGGACGCTGCACCACGACCGCCCAGTTGCCCTTGACCAGCGGCGCGTATCCCGCGATCACCGCCGAGCCGGAAGCGTCCATGACTTGCTCGACGCCCGGCCCCGTGGCGGGCGACAAGCGCGTCTGGACCGCGCTCGCAATGTCCGCGTCCGCGCCATGCCGGTACAGCATCTGACCCTCGCCGTTGACCAGATACACGGAGGTGCCGTCCGCATACGCATGCTGGCCGACGAGCCGGTCCAGGCCGCCGCCATGCTCCAGCACAACGATGGCGGCGAGATAACCCGACACCGCGTTCTGCGGGCCTGGCACAGGTTCCACCAGTGTCAGCGTCGCAAAACGCGCGCCGCGCAGGCAGCATGGCCGCGCCCATTGCCCCTCGCGCAGCTCCCGCACGCCCAGTTCGTCCAGTTGCTTGATGGCGGCCAGCGGCGACGGACTGTCCTTGGACCGGCTGGTGATCCGGCCACCGGGATCTGCCAGCAGTACCGCCGTCACGCCTTCGATCGTGCCGGCCAGATCCGACAGTTCAGCCTGCAGCGCGCCGGGCGCATCCGCCAGCCGCGGGATGCGGTTTGCCCCGGCGGTAAGCTGCCGGTCGCCCGTCTGGATATACAGGTTGATGATGTCCGCCAGCTTCTGCGCGTAGGCCAGATTGGCGTCGAGCGTGTTCTTGACGACCTGCGTCTTCTGCGCCTGGTAGCCCGCGTACATGGCATTGAAAAAGCCGACCGCCACGCTGAGCACCGCCAGCGAAATAAGCACGGTCAACAAGCGCACCCTGCGTTCTCTTGCCATGTCGTTCCTGAGGGGAGAGCACCGCGAATCGCCCGGATCGGCGTAGCTGCCGGATGCGCACGCCACGGAGGACGACAGCGCAGTCACCGGCGCGGGCTGGCGCACCGGGATAACTCAGAATACCGAACTATTTTTGGGTAATCCAGCGGTCGCCAACCGCAACTCGGCAGGCCCAACGCGGCGCTTGGGCTATGCGTCCGGTGCCCGCTGCAGGCGCATCGCCACGCGCCGCGCAACCGGCAGCCCGTGGCTGGCCTCGGCCGCCAGCACCGCATGCAGCCGTGAGCCGGGAGTTACCTGCACTTCGCGGAATCCGAGCCGCGCATACCAGGGCGCATTCCATGCCAGGTCGCGAAAGGTCGTCAGGGTGACAACAGCCAGGCCCGCTGCCCAGGCATGGCCGCATGCGGCCTGCACCAGGGAGCGGCCAATTCCCATGCGCTGATGACCGGCATCGACCGCCAGCTCCCGCAGGTGCAACGCGTCTTCGAAGCGCTCGGCGCAAAGGAATCCGCACAGTTGGTCCGACGCTTGCGCCACCCATGACGTGCCCTGCGCGATCAGGCGCAGATGGTCGGCCTCAGACATCACCGCGTCGTCCGCGATCCATTCCAGGCCGGGCGCGGCGCGAAACAGCGCGCCCGCAGATCGTTCGATCGCGGGCAGCAGCGCAGCATCCTCGGGACGGGCGGGGCGGATAAGCGTGGACAAGGCAACTCCAGATTGCGGCAGGCGCATGCGATTCTACGACCCGCCATCAACGCGCGCCATGTTTCAGCCGCCGCGCAGAATCCAGTGTTTTAATCGGCGCTCCCTCGCGGGAAATTTCGTCCGGGCGGCAGCGAGACGCCGGGCCGGGCGATTCCAACAACAAGATTCAGGATTTCGCACGTGTTTCATGTCATCACAGGGCTTATCGCGCTCTACGTCATCTGGCGCTTCGTCTGGCAATTGAAGTGGCCCGCCCCCGGCCGAGTACTGCTGTCGGTATTGGTCGTGCTGGCCGCCGAGCACCATCTCATCACCCGCAACTTCTTCGGCACCATGGCGTCGCCCGAGGTGCCCGCTGCGGTGCTGATGACGCTGGGCTGGGCGTTTGGCGCGCTCATTCTGCTGGCCGCCTTCCTGTTCGTCACGGATGTGGCGGGGCTCGTCATATCGCTGTTCTCGCGGGGACGCGGACGCGCGCTGCTGGGCTGCACGCGTCTGCGCGCCGGGTCCGCCGTGGCCGCGCTTGCGCTGTCCGCCGTTGGCGTCTGGCAGGCCGTGCGCGTGCCGGAGGTCAAGACGATCGAGGTCGCCTTGCCCAACCTGCCGCAAGCGTATGACGGCTTTCGCATCGTGCACCTGACCGACCTGCACGCCAGCCGCCTGCTGCAGGGCGACTGGATGCAGGCCGTCGTGGCGCGCACCAATGCGCTCAAGCCGGACCTGACGCTCATCACCGGCGATCTGGTCGACGGCACGCCTGCGGCGCGCGCCGCCGACGTGCAACCGCTGGCCGATCTGCGCGCGCAATATGGCGTGGTGGCGATTCCGGGCAACCACGAGTATTACGCCGAGTACCTGGGCTGGATCGAGGCCTTCAGGAAACTCGGCCTGCGCATGCTGCTCAATGAACACATGACAATTGAACGCGACGGCCAGCCGCTGGTCCTGGCGGGCATCACCGACAGCGTGGCGGCGCGCGTGAACCAGCCCCTGCCTGACATCGACGCGGCCATGAAGGGCGTGCCGCCGTCGTCGGCGGTGATCCTCTTGAGCCATCGGCCCGTGGGCGCCAAGCGCCACGCGCAAGCCGGCGCCGGCCTGCAACTGTCGGGCCATACGCATGGCGGCCAGATTCTGGGTCCGCATTTCATCACCCAGCTGGCCAACGAAGGCTATGTGTCGGGCATGTACCAGGTCGGCAACATGCAGCTCTACGTGAGCAACGGCGCGGGCCTGTGGCCGGGCTTTCCGATCCGGCTTGGCCGGCCGTCGGAGATCACGCAGATCGTGCTGCGCGCCGCGCCGCCCGCCTGACGCGGTCCTGCCACACACGCGGCGGCGCATTGACAAGCGCCGCCGCGCTGACTTAGCATTCGGCCCTGCTTTTTCAACGCCTTTCGCTTCTTGGGTGCAACCGTGTCTGCCATTCGTCAATTCGCCTGAACGCCGACGAGTACCGTCCTGGTACCGCGGTCAGCCTGCCCGCATTCGCTGCTCGACGCCATGTAATGAGCACACCCCCGCCCGGCAGGCGCGGATCCAGGAAGCGCAACACCTCCCATCCTCGCTTCCCCTCCCGTAAAGACTGTGTCGTCGGCTTTTCCCATTTGCTGGAGAAGACCCATGACGCTGGATTTCTGCGCCTACGCGCAATCGCTAGACCTGTTCCGATATCCCCGAACGCCCCACCTTGAAGGCTCGCGCCTGCAGGACGGGGACGAAGGCCATGACCACGTGCCCTATCGCACGCTGGCCGGCCAGACGCTCGTCGTCGAAGAAAAGCTGGATGGCGCCAACACGGGCATCAGCTTCAGCCCGTCGGGCGAACTGCTGCTGCAATCCCGCGGCCACTACCTGGTGGGCGGCGGCCGCGAGCGGCAGTTCAGCTTCGTCAAGGCCTGGGCCGCCGCGCACGCGGACTGGCTGCTGGAGCGGCTGGAAGATCGCTATGTGATGTACGGCGAAACGCTGTCGAAGAAGCACTCCGTGTTCTACGACGCCCTGCCGCATCACTTCTTTGAATTCGACGTGCTGGACCGCCGCACCGGCGAGTTCCTGTCGACCGGCGCGCGCCGCGCGTTGCTGGCCGATGGTCCGGTGCTGTCGGTGCCCGTGCTTTACGAAGGCCCCGCGCCCGCGCGGCTGGCCGAACTGAAGGCCATGCTCAAGCCGTCGCTTGCCAAGACGGCTGGCTGGCGCGATGCCTTCGAGGCCACCGTGCTGCGCGAAGGCCTGGACCTGGCTCGCGCGTGGAAGCAGTGCGACAAGTCGGATCTGTCGGAAGGCCTGTATATCAAGGCCGAAGCGGACGGCAAGACCATCGCCCGCTACAAGTGGGTGCGCCGCGACTTCGTACAGGCCATTCTGGATTCGGACATGCACCATTCGGAGCAGCCGTTCATCCCCAACCAGCTCGCCGACGGCGTCGACCTGTACGCGCCGCGCCTTGCAGTCGGCTGGGACACGTTGCGCGACGACCGCACGGGAGAGACATCATGAATCACGAACAGATCCGGGCCCTCGTGCCCCAGCCGGGGCGCGGCGCGGACTATGCGGCTTGCCTGGCCGCCTTCCCCGCGCTGGAGCTGGCCAAGACCACGCCGCAGGACCCCCGCTATCACGGCGAGGGCGATGTATGGACGCATACGCAGATGGTGGTGGACGCGCTGCTCGCGCTGCCGCAGTACCAGGCCGCGCCCCGCGCGGAGCAGGAGATCGTGTTCCTGGCCGCGCTGCTGCACGACGTGGCCAAGCACAGCACCACGGTGATCGACCCGGTAACCGGCGCCATCGGCCAGCCTGGCCATTCGCGCAAGGGCGCCATCGACGCGCGCATCGCATTGTGGGACGCGGGCGTGCCGTTCGCGGTGCGCGAAGCGATATGCCGGCTGATCGCCACGCATCAGGTGCCGTTCTTCGCGCTGGAAGGCTCGCGCCGCGGCCGCTCGCCGGAGTTCATCGTGCGCGAGTTGTCCTGGCACGTGTCGCTTCCATTGCTCGCCATGCTGGCCGAAGCCGACATGCGCGGCCGGATATGCGCTGACTCTGCCCGCGTGCTGGACAACATCGCCCTCTTCTGCGAGCTGGCGCGCGACGAGCAGTGCTTCGGCCAGCCCCGTGCCTTTGCCGACGCGCACACCGCCGTCAGCTATTTCCGCGGCGCCGACGTGCATCCCGACTATGCGTTGTTCCAGGAGCCGGGCTCGCGGGTCATCGTCATGTCGGGGTTGCCGGCGTCCGGCAAGAACACGTGGGTGGCGGCGCATCATCGGGACCTGCCGGTGGTGTCGTTCGACGACGCGCGCGAGGAACTGGGCCTGCGCCATGGCAAGAACGAGGGCATGGTCACGCACCTGGCCATTGACCGTGCAAAGGCACTGCTGCGCGCCCGCGCGCCGTTTGTGTGGAACGCCACCAACCTCAGCGAGCTGATGCGCAAGAAGACGCTGGACCTGCTGTATGCGTATCACGCGGACGTGGAGCTGGTGTATCTGGAAAAGCCGCGTGTCGAGCTGCTACGCCGCAATGCGCGGCGCGATACGTCGCTGTCCAACAAGACGCTGACCGGCATGCTGCACCGCTGGGACCTGCCGCTGCCCACGGAGGCACACCGGGTGGTTTATGCGGTGTAGCGCGGTGTAGCGCGGGTCAGGCAGGCACAAGCGCCGGCGTCAGCATGCTGTCGCGTAGGCGCAGCACTGATGCGCATGAGGTGTCGCGATGCGTCACCAGCGACAGCGACAGCGCGCCCTGCGCATCCGGGTCGGTCAGCGGCACAAATGCCACGTGCGGCGTCGAATACGCGCGGGTCACGCCGGGCACCAGCGCCACGCCCAGGCCGCTGGCGACCAGGCTGACCAGCGTCTGCACCTGAATGGCTTCCTGGCTGATGCGAGGCGAAAACCCCGCCTTGTGACACAGCGCCAGCGTCACGCCGTTCAACCCCGGCACCTTGGCTGGCGAATACAGCACGAAGTTTTCGGACCGCATGCGCTCGAGCGCAATCGGGCCAACGTCGGCCAGAGGATGGCGGGCCGGCACGGCCAGCATCAGGTCGTCGCGCTCGACCACCCAAGAATCCAGTTCGCTGTCTTCGGCCAACGGACCGCGCACCAAACCTGCGTCGATCTCGTTGGCGCGCAGCATCGCCACCAATCCGACCGTGCTGTCTTCGCGCAGGTCCAGATGCACATCCGGGTACTGCGCGCGGAAGGCCGGCAGGCAGCGCGGCAGCAGCATGTACGTGGCCGAGCCCACAAAGCCCAGGCGCAGCGTCCCCCATTCCCCCAACGCCACCCGGCGTGCCGCCTGGCGCGCCTGATCGGTATGGAACAGCGCGCGGCGCGCATCGGCCATCAGGGCGTCGCCCGCGGGTGTCGTGGTGACGCCCTTGGCGCCCCGCACCAGCAGCGGCACGCCCACCGCATGCTCCAGCTTCTGGATCGACACCGACAGCGCGGGTTGGGCGATGTGCAGCGCATCGGCGGCGCGGCGGTAACTCCCCAGCTCGGCGATCGTGACGAACTGCCGAAGCTGGCGCAAATCTATAGCCATAACAGATTCCGTATCAAGCAATACCGAAGCCATATTAGACGCGTATGTGCGGCGCCGATAGGATTTCCGCCATGACGACATCTCCCCTCTCAAACGGCCCGGCGCTGGACGGCATCCGCGTCCTGGACCTGACTTCCGTCGTATTTGGCCCCTATGCCTCGCAGATCCTGGCCGACTACGGTGCGGACGTCATCAAGGTCGAAGCGCCCGGCGGCGACTCCACCCGGCAAACCGGCCCCGCGCAGGAACCCGGCCTGTCCGCGATCTTCCTGGGTCTGAACCGCAACAAGCGCAGCATCGTGCTGGACCTGAAGCAGCCCGCCGCGCGCGAGGCGCTGCTGACGCTGGTGGATCAGGCCGACGTGCTGATGCACAGCATGCGGCCGGCCAAGATGGCGGCGCTGGGGCTGGACCCGGCCACGCTGTGCGCGCGCAACCCGCGGCTGGTCTATGCCGGCCTGTATGGCTTCGGTGAAGGCGGCGCGTACGACGGCCGCCCAGCCTACGACGACATCATCCAGGGCCTGTCGGGGTTCGCGGATCTTGTCGGCCGCCAGACCGGCGCGCCGCGCTACCTGCCCACCGTCGCCGCCGACAAGACGTGCGGTCTGGTCGCCGCGCACGCCATTCTTGCGGCGCTGTTCCAGCGCGCGCGTACCGGCCAGGGACAGCAGCTGGAAGTGCCCATGTTCGAAAGCATGGCGTCCTTTGCGCTGGTCGAGCACTACTACGGCCGGCATCTGGCGGATGAGCCGGGCGACGCCGGTTATCCGCGCGTGCTCACGCCCTGGCGCCGGCCCTGCCAGACCGCCGACGGACACGTCTGCCTGATGCCCTACACCGACGCGCATTGGCGCGACTTCTTCAACGCGGCCGGCCGCCCCGATCTGGCGCAGGATCCGCGCTTTGCCGACATCTCGGCGCGCACGCGGCACATCGAGACCCTGTACGAATTGCAGGCCGGCCTCGTCGCGGCCCATGACACGGCGTACTGGCTGGCGTTGTGTGAGCGGCTGCAGATCCCGGCCGCACCCGTGAACCGGCTGGAAGATCTGGAGACCGATCCGCATCTGGCCAGCGTGGACTTCTTCGTGCCGCTGGAAAGCGCGTCCGGCAGTCGCTACCGCTTTCCGCGTAACCCCGTGCGTTTGCAGCATTCCCACGTGCCGCCCGCCATGCCGCCGCGCCTGGGCGAGCACACGCGTAACGTGCTGGCCGAAGCGGGCCTCTCGCCGGCAGCCGTCGACGCGCTGCTGGACACCGGAGCCGCCCGGCAAGCCATCGCCCCCCTTTCTGAAAACGCCAAGGACCCCGCATGACCCAAGACCGCGACACCTCGCCCGCCATCCAACTC
Source organism: Achromobacter sp. UBA4530 (assembly GCF_002388205.1). Classification (NCBI taxonomy): domain Bacteria; kingdom Pseudomonadati; phylum Pseudomonadota; class Betaproteobacteria; order Burkholderiales; family Alcaligenaceae; genus Achromobacter; species Achromobacter sp. UBA4530. Next base: position 92,142 of record NZ_DGMA01000043.1, read on the forward strand.
GGCCAAGGCTTTTACTGGCAGGACCTGACAGTCGGCCAGCGCTTCCAGACATTTCGCCGCACGGTGACCGAGACCGACATCGTCAACTTCATCAGCGTCACCGGCATGCTGGAGACCATATTCATCGACGCCACCTACACCCACGGCGCCATCCAGGGCCGCCCCGCGCCGGGCGCGCTGACCTATGGCCTGATCGAAGGCCTGATCATGCAGGGCATGGTGCAGGGAACGGGTCTGGCGCTGCTGGAGGTCCACAAGAAGATGATTGCGCCGGTGGTGGCCGGCGACACCATCTGGGCCGAGATCGAAGTCACCGGCGTGCGCCCGACCTCGCAGCACAACCGCGCGGTCGTCACGTCCGCCATCGACGTGCGCAACCAGCACGGCAAGCCGGTGATGGCCTACACGGCCGTGCGCATGCTGGCCGGCAGGCCGCGCTGACCAGGCTGACCGCTATCAGCGGCAGGCATCCCGCAGAGGCGCCGCCGCCCATCCGCAGTACCCATAACAGCCCAAGGAGACAACCCATGAAAAAAGCACTGCTGGCGACCACGCTGGCCATTCTGGCGCTAGGAGGCGCCGCCAGCGCCCAGGCCGCGTGGCCCGACCGCCCGATCACGATGGTGGTGCCCTTCCCGCCCGGCGGTCCGACTGATCTGGTGGCGCGCGTGCTGGCCAAGCAGTTGACGGACCAGTTGGGCCAGACCGTCGTCGTCGAAAACAAGGGCGGCGCCAACGGCAACATCGGCATGCAGTACGCGGCCGCGGCCAAGCCCGACGGCTACACGGTGCTGTACAACACCTCGTCCATCGCGCTCAGCCCCAACCTGTATCGCTCGCTGGCCTTCGACCCGGTCAAGGACTTTGCGCCGGTGTCCACCACGGCCGTCATTCCGCTCGTCCTGCTTGTGCATCCGTCGGTGCCCGCCGACACGGCGCCGGCCTTCGTGGACTATGCCCGCAAGCATCCCGGCAAGCTGTCGTACGGCTCTGCCGGCGCCGGCAACGTCACGCATCTGGGCGCGCTCCTGCTTTTGCGGTCACTGGATATCGATGCGGTCCACGTGCCCTATCGCGGCAGCGCCCCGGCCATGACGGATCTGGTCGGCGGACAGGTCCAGGTGATGACCAACACGCTGAACGATTCGCTGGGCTTCATCCGCGAAGGCAAGCTGCGTGCGCTGGCGGTGACCAGCGAGACGCGCAGCGACCAGTTGCCCAACGTGCCGACGGTGGCGGAAACCGTGGCGCCGGGTTTTGGGATGGGGGCTTGGCAGGGCGTGGTGGTGCCGGCCGGCACGCCCGCGCCTGTGATCGACAAGCTCAATGCCGAGATCCTGCGCGCCCTGAAATCTCCGGAGATGCAGAAGCAGCTCAAGGTGCAAGGCGCGCAGGCGCTGGGGTCGACGCCGCAAGAATATGCCGCCTACATCAAGAGCGAGATCGCGCGATGGGGCGAGGTGGTGAAGGCGGCGAACGTGAAGCTGGATTGAACGCAATTGCGCCTACGCGTCACTCGCCAAGACAAACGCCCGCGTGAAGCGGGCGTTTTCAATACTGCTTTGGTAAGCCGGGCGACTTAACGTCCCGCGGCCTTGGCGCTCAGGCCATTTGCCACGCCCATGTCGGTCTTGGGCACGTCGCGCAGGATCACGCGGACGTCTTCGCCAGAGATGTCGAGACTGGCGCACACGGCCTGGTTCAGCGCCGCGATCAGCGCCGCCTTCTTGGCTTCGTCGCGGCCTTCGATCAGATCCACGTCCACGCGCGCCATGCGCTTGCCGATTTCGCCCGCGACGATCACGTGTTCGGCCGGGACTTCGTGCAGCACGGCGCGCACGCTGGACAGCGGCGCCGCGATGCTTTCGACCACCGCGTTGGACGCGGCGTTGAGCAGGTCGGCTTTCTGGGCGGCCGTGTGGCCTTGCATGATCTGGACGTTCAAGAGGGGCATGACGATTCCGATGTTCCGATAAAAGGAAAACCGGCCAAGCCGACCGGCAAGCCATCATATCGTGACTGCGCCCGCGTGCAAGCAACTGCACGCGGGCGCGAGGGGTCATGCGGAGAACGCCGGAATCAGGCGGCGGCCTTGCCTTCGCGTTCCAGTTCCGGTTGGACGTTCGACGCGTCTGCATCCGCCGTAGCCGGGGTTTCCGTCAAGGTTTCAGCCGACACCGGCGTCTCGGTCAGGGCCGGCGTCACCAGCTCCACGACCTTCTTGCGGGACAGCATGCCCAGGAACTCGTCGTCCTCGCCCGTCACGGCGACCGGCTGATCGCTGTGAACCAGTTGCGCGAGCACTTCGCCCAGGCCCGCGGTGGCAGGCACCGACGCCAGGTCCTCGACAAAGCGGGACACATCGCGGGCGCCTTCCTGCATCGCCTTCGCGGCTGCCTCGGCGGTCAGCACGCCGGCGAGGCGCTTGCCGTCCAGCACCGGCGCGTACTCGTAGTTCAGCGCGCTCATGCGGTCCACGGCATGCGCGGGGCGCGAGCGCATGGTCAGCGTCAGGCGCGCCGGATTCACGGCGTGCGTGGCGTTGAGCACCTTGGTGCGGTTCACGTCCTGCAGGAACGACTGCACGTAATCGTTGGCCGGGTTCAGCAAAATGTCCTCCGGCGTGCCTTCCTGCACCAGCTCGCCGTCCTTCAGGATGGCAATGCGGTTGCCCAGGCGCAGCGCTTCGTCCAGATCGTGCGTGATGAAGACGATGGTCTTGTTGAGCTTGGCCTGCAGTTGCAGCAGCTGATCCTGCATTTCGCGGCGGATCAGCGGGTCCAGCGCGGAGAACGCTTCGTCCATCAGCAGGATTTCGGCGTCGGTCGCCAGCGCGCGCGCCAGGCCGACACGCTGCTGCATGCCGCCGGAAAGCTGATGCGGGTACTGGTTCTCGAAGCCCGACAGGCCCACCTGTTCCAGCCATTCGCGGGCGCGCTGCTCACGCTCGGCCTTGCCCACGCCTTGGACGGTCAGTCCGTACGCGGCGTTATCCAGCACCGTGCGATGCGGAAACAGGCCAAAGCGCTGGAACACCATGCTCATCTTCTTTTGACGGAAGACTTCCAGGTCGCGCTTGTTCAGGCTGACCACGTCCACGCCATCGACCAGGATGTGGCCCGCGCTGGGCTCGATCAGGCGGTTGAAGTGGCGGATCAGGGTCGACTTGCCCGATCCGGACAAGCCCATGATGACGTAGATGCTGCCTTCTTCGATGGACAGGCTGATGTCGCGCAGACCCAGCGTGTGGCCGCTTTTGGCCAGCAGCTCTTCCTTGCTCATGCCGCCCTGCGCGGCTTCCAGCCACTTCTTCGGATGCGCTCCGAAGATCTTGTAGATGTTCTTGACTTCGATCTTGCTCATCGCTGGCCTCCCATGCGCATGCGCTGTCCATACGATTGCGTGATCCGGTCGAACAGCACGGCCAGCACCACGATACCCAGGCCTGCCAACAGGCCCCGGCCCACTTCCAGGCGGTTGATGCCCAGCAGCACTTCATAACCCAGGCCGCGCGCGCCGATCATCGACGCGATCACGACCATCGACAGCGCCATCATCGTGGTCTGGTTGATGCCGGCCATGATGTTGGGCAGCGCCAGGGGCAATTGCACGCCGAAGAGCTGCTGGCGGGGATTGGCGCCAAAGGCGCGCGACGCTTCCAGCACTTCGCGGTCGACCAGGCGGATGCCCAGGTCGGTCAGGCGGATAAGCGGAGGCACGGCGTAGATGACGGTTGCGATGATGGCGGGGATCTTACCCAGGCCGAACAGCATGACGACGGGAATCAGGTACACGAAGCTGGGCATCGTCTGCATCACGTCCAGCACGGGCAGCATGCCCGAACGCAGCCAATTCACCCGCGCCATCAGCACGCCCAGCGGGATGCCGATCAGCACCGACAGGCCGGCGGCCATGATCATCAGCGCCAGCGTCTGCATGCCGGCGTCCCACAGGCCCAGCACGCCGATCACGCACAGCAGCGCGCCCATCGCCAGGCTCAGCCCGACGCGGCGGCTCACGCCATAGGCGATCGCGATGGTGACGGCGACAACCGCCCACCAGGGCGAGTTGCGCAAAAGTTGCTCCAACCACACCAACGCATGCAGCACGGGCTGGGACAACGTCTCCAGCGTGTCGGCATAGTTGGTGACCAGATGATCGACAAAGCCGTCGATCGCCCCCCGTACCTGACGGGCGGGAATAATTTCAGGAAACATCGTTTTGACTCCATTCTGGCGCGCTCGCCGCCCGTGTCGCCACCGGGCGCGCCGGCGCAGCGGAAAACAACGAGACTGAGACGGGTGCCTGGCACCTGGACGGATGATGGATCGCGCAGATCACATCCGCATCGGTGCCCTGCACCGGTATCACTGCCACCGCGGGTGGCGGCACAAGCACGCTTGCCGGGCCGGACGCATGCGCCCGGCCGGCGGCCATCCCGGCAAAGAGGTCCGGTCCCTCAAAGGGCCGGTACGCGCCACCGCGGCGCGCAGCCAGGATCACAGTGCTTTACAGCGCGCTTTGGACGCGCCCGGCGACGTCGGCGGGGACCCACTTGGTCCAGACGTCGGGTTTGTTCTTCAGGAACCACTTGGCCACGGCGGTGGATTCATCGCCGGACTCTTCCATGTGGGCCAGGGTTTCGTTGATGACCGGCAGCGGCACCGAAACCTTGGACAGGAATTCGGTCAGCTTGGGCGCATCTTCGGAGAACTTGGTGTTCACCGCCGTGAAGACGGGATTGTCGGGATAGGCGCTGGGCTCAGGCTTGGCGCACTTGGGCGACGTCAGGCACTTGTGCTTTTCGGCGTCGTAGGGCGGCAGGTCCAGCTTGACCAGATCCATGGCGCCGACCAGCGGCGTGGGGGACCAGTAGTAGAAGACAACGTTCTGCTTGCGCTTGTAGGCCGACATCAGGGCCGCCTTCTGCGCCGCGCCCGTGCCGGGCGAATACAGCGTGTAGGAGTCGTCAAGCTTCAGGGCATGGAACAGGTTGTTGCTGGTGACTTCGCAACCCCAGCCTGCCGGGCAGCCGTAGAAACGGCCCTTGCCGGGCTCTTCCGGATCCTTGAACTGGTCCTTGAACTTGGGCAGGTCGGCGGCGGACTTCAGTTCCGGCAGGCGCTCAGCCGTGTACTTGGGGATGTACCAGCCTTCGGCGCCCATGTACAGGTCACCGATGCGCTTGACCTTGCCGGTCTTCTCGGCGCGGGCCCAGGGGTCGGCCACGCTGTTCAGCCAGATTTCGGTATTGATGTCCAGATCGCCGCGCTCGAGGGCAGCCAGGGCGGGCAGCGTTTCGGTCGGCAGGGTTTCGGTCTTGCAACCGTAGCCCTTTTCCATGATGAAACGTTCGACGTCAACCAGGACCAGATTGGATTCCCAGTTCATGGCGCCGAAGGTGACCGGCCGCTTGATTTCGCATTGCGGCGCGTCGGCGGCTTGGGCCGAACCGGCAAACGCAAACAGAACGGCCGCGGCGGCCAGGGTCTTGACAGGGGTAAAACGCATTGGCTTTTGCCTCCATAGGTTCAGGCACGCACGCCGGGAACAAGCCCGGGAGGCACCGTGGAGCTAAGGGGGTTGTGCGGAAGACGGGCAGAACCGCCAATACAAACCGACACTAGCAACAAGACGGCCCGCGAGGGACGCGGCGTCTTGCAAGACAGGGAGCTTCAAAAACGGGTTTTTGAGAACTCAGAGAAAGAGAACAAACTGAACGAAGAAGGCGGCATCTTAAACGAAATTGAGATGCCGACCAACCCCGAGGGTGAATGAAACAGATACATTCGCCACGAAAAACATCAGGGAAAACCCGGTATGCACTTGGGTAGATGGCCGTTTTCCCCAGGGGAAATTCGTCCGGGGAGGTCCGATACATTTAGTTAACAATATGTTCGGATAAACACATACAGGGCGTTCCAAAACGGGGCTTGGGAAGCCCGAAATGGCCGGTTTGCGCGGCCAGTTCGGCACCCTTACTTACGAGCCAGCGACTGCTGGTACGGCCCGGCGTCCAACGCCCCCGCCGGCAAATCCCCCTTCAGCGTCCCGTTGTCCTTGAAGATCTGGAACTCGCGGCCGAGCGTATCCAGATCCGCCGCGTTCAGCGACACCCGGTAATTTTCATCCCACAGGTCCGCGAACACCTGCGCATCCGCCTGCGGCAGATTGCCCGCTTTCTGCACCGCGCTCACCACCTGCGCGGGATTGGCCTGGCCGTATTCCAGCGCCTTGCGCAGTGCCACGATCGCCCGCACAACGGCGTCCGGATTCTTCTGCTGGTACTCCGCGCGGACCAGGCCCACGGCGTTGTAGGGCACGCTGTCGCTTTTGGTCAGCGTCTTCCACTGATCGCCAAACGTGGACAACGTGCGCACCTTCAGATCCTTCAACTGCGCGGTCGTGACATTGCGCAGCGCGGCGGCGTCCACTTCCTTTTGCGCCAGGAACTGCACCAGGCGCGGCTCATTGCCCGGCACCAGCGTGAAATCCTTCTCCTTGATCCCGTGGTTGCCGGCCAGCACGGCGCTGGCGATGGTCGCGGTGGAACTGCCCGCGGGCGACATGCCGATTTTCTTGCCCTTCAGGTCGGCCAGCGTCTTGATCGGCGAATCTTCCAGCACCACGAAGGAAACGTTCGACGGCTGCGTCGCCAGCACGATCTTCACCGGGACGCCATCGGTCGCCAGCGCAAACGCGCCCGCGGCCGGGGATCCGAAGGCCAGGTCGATGGCGTTTGCGGCGATGGCGCGGGTCGGGCCATTGACGTCCGAGAAGTGCACGTACTCCACCTCCAGGCCTTGGTCCTTGAAGAAGGTGCCCGCCTCCAGCACCGCGCCGTAACCCAGCGTCAGCCCGCTGGGCCAGTAGCCGACGCGGATCTTTTCGGCATGCGCGGGCGCCGCGGCCAGGCCGCCGGCCATTACCGCCAAGAGCGCGGCGCGTTTGATCAATTGCAAGGGTTTCATAAGTGCTCCAGGTGTGAGTCCTGCCCGGTCAACGCGCCGGCGGCAGGTGTCGGTAAGTGGAATCGGTGCGGTCCAGCCCACGCAGCAGCGCGTGCCACAGTCGCGGGCTGCTGCGGCCGGCGGCGCGGTCGAAGGTTTCTGCCGCACGCTGGATGGCGTCGCGGTCGGGCACCGCGACGGACTGGCCGCTCGCCTGGATCTGCAACTGCGCACGGCAGGCAAATTCCAGGAAATACATCAGTTCGAACGTCTCGCCGACGGTCGCCCCGCACGTCAGCAGGCCGTGGTTGCGCAGCATCAGCGCCTTGTGCGGCCCCAGGTCGCGCACCAGCCGCGCGCGTTCGTCCAGGTCGACCGCCACGCCTTCGTAGGCGTGATAGCCCATGCGCCCATGAAAGCGCGCCGCGTGCTGGGTATAAGGCAGCAGCCCGCCGCGCAGGGCGGACACCGCCACACCGGCCAGCGTGTGGGTGTGCATGACGCACACCGCGTCCGGCCGGGCCTGATGCACCGCCGAATGGATGACAAAGCCCGCCCGGTTGATGCCAAGCCCGGTCGGGTCATCCAGGATTTCGCCGTCCGCGCCCACCGTCACCAGGTTGTCGGCGCGAATCTCGTCGAACAGCAGGCCGAACGGATTGATCAGGAACTGGTCTTCCGCGCCAGGCACACGCGCAGAGATATGCGTGTAGATGAGATCGGTCATGCCGAACTGCGCCGCCAGCCGATGGCAGGCGGCAAGGTCGATGCGCGTCTGCGCGCGCGCGGCGTCCAACACGTCAGGATCGGGCTTGGGTGTCTGCGCCACCGGCGGCCTCCCAGAAGACGATCTTGCGATGCAGCCAGCGCACCGTCTGCGCGCCGGCTACGCCGAATGCGGCCAGCAGGATCACGCCGGCGAACATCGTGCTGACGTTCAGATTGACCGCGGCCGATCCGATCAGGTAACCCAGCCCGGCCTCCGACGACACCAGCTCGCCCACCACGGTGCCGATCAGCGCGAGCGACACGCCGATCTGCAAGCCGGCAAAAATGTCGCCGGACGCCGCCGGCAGCTTCACGTGCCGGAAGATGTACCAGCGCGACGCCGAGAACGCGCGGCACGCGTCGATCAGGTCCGGGTCCACACGCCGGATGCCGACGATGGTGTTGATGAACAGCGGGAAAAAGCAGATCAGCACCACCAGCACCACCTTGGACGCCAGCCCGAAGCCGAACCACACCAGGATCAGCGGCGCCAATGCCACCTTGGGCGTGGCCTGGATGGCGACCAGCAGCGGATACACAAATTTCTCGAACGTGCGCGATTCCGCCAGCAGCGCGCCCAGCAGCAGCGCCAGCGCGCTGCCGATGGCGTAGCCGATGAGCGTCGCGGCCACGGTATAGCCGATGTGGCGCCAGATCGTGCCGTCCTGGAATACCGACACCAGTGTGCGGAAGACGGCGCCGGGCGTGGTCAGGATGTAGTCGGGCACCTTGAAGTACGTCACGGAAAAATGCCAGGCCAGCAGCACCACGGCCAGCGTGGCCAGCGGGTACAGGACAGCGGTCAGTCGTTGCATGGATTCATCCGATGAAGTGGCGCCGAAGATGATCGGCAGCGGCGGTGAACGCGGGCTCGGCCAGCGTCGCCATCGTTCGCGGGCGCGGGATATCGACCTTGAAGTCCTCGACCACCCTGCCCGGGCGGGCCGACATGACCAGCACGCGGTCCGACAGCATCACGGCTTCGGGAATGCTGTGCGTGATGAACAGCACGGATTTGCGGTCGCGCATCCAGATCCGCTGCAGCTCCAGCGTCAGCGCCTCGCGCGTCATCGCGTCCAGCGCGGCGAATGGTTCGTCCATCAGCAGCAGCCGCGGGTCGCGCTGCAGCATCCGCGCCAGCCCGACCCGCTGCTGCATGCCGCCGGACAGTTCGTTGGGATAGTTGCCGGCAAAGTCGCGCAGCCCCACGAGGTCCAGCAGTTCCCGCGCGCGGCGCTCGGCATCGGCGCCGCGCTCGCCGGCGGTTTCGCTCGGCAGCAAGACGTTGTCCAGCACCGTGCGCCACGGCAGCAGCGTTGGCTTCTGGAAGGCAACGCCGATGTCGCGGCTGGGCCCCTCAACCGGCACGCCGCCGACTTCGACCTGGCCGAGCGTAGGGGTGAGCAGCCCCGCGGCAAGCTTGAGCAGCGTGGACTTGCCGCAGCCCGACGGCCCGAGAATCGTGACGAACTCGCCCTCGCCCACCGCCAGATCCACCTCGCGCAGCGCATCGATGCTGCCGCGCCGCGTCTGGTAGGACACCGACACCGCGCGCGCCTGCAGCAAGGGCGCTGCCGTCATTGGACCGCCTTCGCCTGCGCGCGCACGGCGGCGGCATCGAACGCCGAGAACTTCGGCACGAGCTGGTTGCTGAAGATCTTGTCGACGGGAATGTCGGCGGTGTTGAACTCGCCGGCCTCGTGCATCGCGCCCACGAACGACCGGATCACCCCCAGATCGAATTCGCCCGCCACGCGTTCAGTGCCATCGGGACGGCGCAACGTGCTGTCCATGCGCTTCTTGACCAGCACGATGGCTTCGTCCAGGTTCTTCTGATAGTCGCCATCCTTGGGCTTGGCCTCGGGCTGGTACTTCCAGAACGTCTCGGCGCACAGACGCGGATTGGCGTCGCACGCCAGCACCGCCTTGGTGTAGGCGCGCCCGAAGCGGGCCAGCAGCTCGGGCTGGTCGCGCAGCGTGTCTTCATGCGCGATGAAGCCGTTGCTGTTGATCTTCTGGAAAATCGGCGGATACGGCAGGCGGCGGACCTTGGTGCCGGTCAGCTCAAGCATCGCGGTCCACGAGCTGTTGTAGTTCAGGGCGTCCACCCGGCCCTCCTTCAGCGCCAGAAAGCCGGACCCCAGCACGCCCACCGCCACGATGTCGACATCCTTGCCGGGCACCAGCGATTCCTGCCGCAGCAGCGCACGCGTCGACGGAATGGTGCCCCAGGTCAGCGCGCCGACCCCGATCTTCTTGCCCTTCAGGTCCTTGATCGTCTTGATCGGACCATCGGCCAGCACCGCCAGCTCCAGCTCGTTCGACGGGATGGTGTTGTAGAAGTAGCGCACCGGCAGCGGCGTCTTGCCGGTCTCGTAGCTGGCCAGAACGGGCTCGGGCAGCGGCAGCCCGATGGTGACCTTCTTGGACGCCACCTGGGGCAGCAAGGCGCCTGCGCCCTGGAACACGATCGTCTTGACCTCGATGTTCTCCTGGTCGAAGTAGCCCAGGTCCTTGCCCAGCCCGTATACGCCGCCGCTGGCGACGGTGAGCGGAATGCCCAGGGCCACGGTGACGGTGTCGGCGGCCTGCGCGGCCGGAAAGGCGGCCAGCGCGATGGCGGCCGCGGCTACGCGCGCCAGGGTGTGTGCGGGTTTGGTCATTGCAGTGTTCCGTTGGTGTGTGTTCGTATTCAGGTCGTGCTGGTGCGTGTTCATGCAGATCGGTACGGTGCGCGCCAAGGCGCACCACTGCGCATCAGGCCGCCGAGGCCTCGGGTTCGGTCGACGCCTCACGCGCCCGCTGCTTGAGCAGGTTGCGGTCGACCTTGTTGGTGGAAGCCAGCGGCAAGGCGTCCAGAAACCAGACGCGGCGCGGATGCTGGTAGGCCGGCGCGTGCGTCAGCACGTGCTGCTTGACGGCGTCTTCGGTCAGCACGCCGGGCGCGGCGGGCACAACGAACGCCACCGGCTTGTGGCCCTTGATGTCGTCCGGCACCGGCACGACGCAGGCCTGCTGCACGCCGGGCAGCGTCTCCAGCACTTTCTCGACCTCGCCGGGAAAGATGTTTTCGCCGCCGGACACGAACATGTCGTCGTCGCGGCCCACGAAGTAATAGAAGCCCTGCGCGTCGCGGCGCAGCACGTCGCCCGTGACGTAATAGCCGTCGGCGGTGATGGCCGCGCGGATGTCGGGGCGGTTGTGATAGCCCAGCATGATGCCGGGGCTCTTGACGTGCAGCACGCCCTGGTCGCTCTCGTGGCCCGCGGCGTCCACCAGCCTAACCTGCACCTGCGGATGCGCATGGCCGATCGACATGTCAGGCTGCGGCAGCCCTGCCGGATGGGGGCCGAACGTGACGGGGCCGGCCTCGGTGGTGCCGTACGAATTGATCACGCGAGCCTGGGGCAGCGCACGGCGGATGGCGGCCTGCAAGGCTTCGCTGACGGGCGCCGAGCCCATGCGCACGACCTCCACGCTGCTCAGGTCGGCGCGGGCAAGCAGATCCTCTTCGCGCAGCACCATCGCCATCATCGGCGGCACGGACGTGAGCCAGGTGGGGCGATAACGCGCGATGGCCTCGATGTAGGGCCGCGGCTTGAACTGCGGCAGCAGCACGATGGTCGCCTGCCCGGCCAGCGCAAGCTGGCACAGCGCCAGCGCGTTCATGTGATACATCGGCGCGGCGATCAGATAGCGCTGCCCGGCCAGGCTTTGGCCGGCGAGCCGCGTGCGCACCACCCACAGATGGCTGCGGTGCGACAGCACCACACCCTTGGGCTTGCCGGTGGATCCGGACGTGTACAGGAAGAACGCGGCTTCGTGCGGCGCCGGCGTCACGGCCTCGAACGGACCCGGGTCGAGCAAGGCGTCCAGCCCGGCCTCGCCCGGCGCGCCGAACTCCACGACGGGCAGATCCGACGGTGTCTGCGCGCGCCGCGCGGCATCGCAGAAGACCAGCCGCGCGCCGCTGTCCTGGATGACGAAGTCCGACAAGGCGCGCGGAAACTTGTAGTTCACCGGCACGACAACCAGGCCCGCCCGCTGCGCGCCCAGCAGCACGGCCAGGAACTGCGCGCTGTTGGCGGCCAGCACCGCGACGCGATCGCCGCGTTGCAGCCCGCGGCGCAGCAGCCCGCGCGCGACGGCATTGCACAGACCATCAAGCTCCCCGACCGTCAGGCGCGTCTCGTTCTGCGCATCGTCCAGCGCGATCACCGCCACATCGTCGGGCTTGGCGCCCGGCGGCGTGAGCCCGCCCAGGTTGTAGGCATGAAAGCCGGGATCAGTGCTCATAGACGAAGTCCAGTAAGGTGTTCAAGCCCGGCAAAGCCACGGCCAGGCCGCTCAATCCATCGCGTTGCCAGGGCCGCGCGCGCAGGTCGTCGCCCAGCGCGGCGACGTGCCGTTCCAGCGCATCGGGATTGCCAGCGCGCAAGGCGATGGCGCCGAAGAAGCTGTCGCGGCCCAGCGCATCGCACGCAAGATCGCCGTAGCGCTGGGCATAGGCGTCGGCATCCAGCAGATCGACCGAAAAGCCGGGGCTGGGGATCGAAAAGCCGCGCCCGTCCAGATGGACCTGGCCGAACGCCGCCTGCGCGTACGCCTGCGCATCGGCCTGCGGGTGTGCGGACACCAGCGTCAGGCCCGCGAGGCCACGCACGCCATTGGCGTGCGACTGCCATTCAGGACGCCACACCAGTTCCGGCGTCAGGTGCTGGCAGTAATAGACGCGGCCGGCCTCGAAGGCGCCGGGCTGGTAGCGCACGGTGCGGAAGCTGGCTTCGTGCTGCACGCCGTCCAGTTCAAGCGGACGGGTGAAGGCATGCAGCGGCGCCACCGCCGCGCCGGCGCGCGTCAGCGCGGCATGCACGGCGTCGGCCGAGGCCGGCTTGTAGACCAGCCCGTCGATGCCCGCGGGGTTGTCCAGGATCTCCTGGCGCAAGGTGCCACCGTCGGTCGGCAGGCCGATCAGCTCCAGGTAATCGTCCTGGAACACCATCAGATGATTCACCGACCCGAACGCGTGGCGGCCTTGCGGCGTCAGCGTGAACCCCAGCGCCGCGAACAGGCGCGCGGCCGCATCGGTGCCAAAGCGCGTATTGATCACCAGGTGATCGAGCGGCAGAGCGCTGTTCATGCCCCTCTCCCCTCAGCCCTTGGGCGGCGCGGTCAGATACACGCCGCGCCCGCTGGCCAGCAGCGCGCCTTGGGCGTCCTCGATGCGCGCTTCAGCCACCGACAACTGCTTGCCGGCCTTGACGACCTTGCCACGGATGGTGAGGTCGCCCTGGATCGCCGGCCGGTGATAGTCGACCCGCAGGTCCACCGTCGGCACGCCACGGCCCGTGTGGGAGACGAGCGCCCAGTCCGCGGTCAGGTCGATCAGCGCGGCCAGAATGCCGCCGTGCGTGTAGGGGTTGTCGGGGTTGACCGACCATTCCTCGCGCCACGTGGCCTGCAGCACAATCTCGCCGTCGCCGACCGACAGCACTTTCAGGCCAAGCCATTGGTGATAGGGACTGCGCAGGAGACGCGCCTGGATATCGGCCGCGGCGGGCAGGTTCTGTTCAGACATGTTCAAAGGTTCCGATTGGGATTCAGGGAGCGACGATGATCTTGCCGATGACCTTGCGGTCGCGGATGGCGGCCAGGCCTTCGGCCGCTTCTTCAAGCGGCACCACGCGGTCGATCAGCGGCGCGATCTCGCCGCGGTCGACCTGGTCCAGCAGCGCAAGCAGGTTCTCGTCGTAGAAGCTGTTGGAACCCTTGACGGTCAGTTCAAAGCTCCAGATGTAGCGCAGGTCTTCCTTGGGGTCGTAGCCCGCGGTGGCCCCGCACGTCAGCAGGATCCCGCCTCGACGGATGCAACGCAGCGACGGCACCCAGGTGTCGCCGCCCGTGAAGTTCACCACCACGTCCACCCCGCCTTCCGTGCCGCGGCGCTGCGGCTTGCCATACTGCTGGATCGCCCATTTGGAGAAGTCAGTCTCGCGGTAGTCGACAACGTGGTCCGCGCCGATCTCTCGCAAACGCGCCAGCTTGTCCGCGCCGCTGGCGCATGCAATCACCTCGGCGCCCAGGCGCTTGGCCAGGATGACGCTGGCCGTGCCGACGCCGCCGCTGGCGCCCAGGATCAACACCTTGTCGCCGGCCTGCACGGTGCGGTGCGTGACGAGCATCCGGTGGGCGGTGCCATAGGCCACCGGCAAGGCGGCCGCCTGTTCATACGTGACGTTGGCCGGCAACGGCAGAAGCTGCGCCGCCGACACCAGGCAGTACTGCGCCATGCCGCCGTCCAGCATTTCGCCCATCAGGCCCTTCTCGCGATTCAGCGGATTGACCAGCACGCGGTCGCCCGCCTTCCAGCCTTCGACGTCCGCGCCGACCTCGGCGATGTCGCCGGCCAGATCCAGGCCGATGATCACCGGCAGCGGCACCTTGATGCCGGGCATGCCCTGCACCGTGAAGACATCGTGGTAGTTGAAGGACGAGGCGCGCACGCGCACCACGACGTGGCCGGGAGTCGCCTGGGGCACAGGCTTGTCATGGACGACCGACAGTTGGTCCAGGCCGCCGTGCGCGTTGAGCACGAGCGCCTTCATGGTTTGGGACATGTGATTGGATCCGTGAGGGGAAAAAAAGCGGGAAGAAGATCAGTCCGCCGCGGCGCGGCGCCAGCGGAACAGGTGCGTCTCAAGCGGCTTGAGCACGCAGAACTCGATCAGCACCATCAGGCCGACCAGCGTGATCGTCCATGCAAACACCTGATCGGTCTGCACGAGGTCGGCCGCCTGCCGCAGCCTGTAGCCCACGCCGTTGGACGCGCCGATGGTTTCGGCCACCAGCGACACCCGCCAGCCGAAGCCGAACGCCAGGCGCGCGCCTGAAAAGAAGTCGGGCAGGATGGAGGGCAGATAGATCGTGCGCAGGATGCGCAGCGGCGGCATGCGGAAGCTGCGCGCCAGCTCGACCAGGTCGGCGCGCACCGAGCGGGCGCCCTGCCAGACGTTGGTCAGGATCAGCGGCAGCGCGGTCATGAACACCACGAAGATGGTCGTGGCGTTGGAGATGCCGAACCAGATGATGGCGAAGATGGCCCAGATGGCCGAGGAAATTGTGTTGGTGACGGCCAGCACGGGTTCAAAGAACTCGCCCAGCTTGCGGCGGCTGCCGAACAGCAGCCCCAGCGCCGTGCCCGCCACGGCGGCCAACGAGAAGCCCGCGATGACCCGCCAGAAAGTCACGCCCAGGTCGCGCCAGAACGTATCGCTGGAAACCAACCGTCCCAGCGCGTCGGCCACGCGTGCCGGACCCGGCAGGATGTACGCGGGCACGCCGCGCGCGGCGAACGCCCATGCGGCCAGCAGCAGCGCCACCAGCAAGAGGCGCCGGCCCGCATTGCCGCCCAGGACACGCCATGCCGACACGCGGACGGCCGAAATCGAAGTCTGGTTCATGACGCTACACCCGCACGCGCAACTGACGGATCAGCTCGGCGACCTCGGGTTGAGACGGCGCGCGCGGCCTGGTCAGCGTCACGGGCGCGATCTCGCGGATGCGACCGGGCCGCGGCCGCAGAATTACCACCTGATCGGCCAGCACCACCGCTTCCTCGACGTCATGCGTCACAAACACCACGGTCATGCCGCGGCTTGCCTGGATGTCCAGCAGCTCGGCGTGCATCTGCGCGCGGGTGCCGGGGTCCAGCTTGGAGAACGGTTCATCCAGCAGCAGAATGCGCGGCTCGTTCACCAGACTGCGCGCCAGGGCCACGCGGCTGCGCATGCCGCCGGACAACTCATGCGGGTAGGCCGACGCAAAACCGGCAAGCCCCACTGATTCCAGCGCGGCCAGCGCCCGCGCCTGGCGTTCGGCGCGTGGCAAGCGCGTGGCCTCCAGGCCGAAGCAGACGTTGTCCCGCGCGGTGCGCCACGGCAGCAGCCGGTCGTCCTGGAACAGATAGCCCACCGCGCGCCAGTCGGTGTACGCCGCCGTGCTGGCGCCTTCCACCAGGATGTTGCCCTCGTCAGGATGCGCGAGACCCGCAATCAGATTGAGCAGCGTGCTCTTGCCGCAGCCTGACGCACCTAGTATGGCGACCACCTGGCCATGCGGTATGTCCAGGTCGATGCCCTCGAGCACCTGCAGCGGCGAGTCGTTGCGGCGCGCAAAGCGCTTGGACACCTTACGCAGCGAGATGGCGGCGGACGCGGGCTGGCGGTCGGGAGATATGCGATGGACGTGATGGATGGCGGACAGATCGGTCATGAAAGGCACGGTTGATGACGATGCCTTGCACGCCGGGCTTGGGGCGAAACGACATCATGCTTCGCAGCTTATGCGTCATGCACATGCATGGGAACGAACGATTTCCCATCTGCAAATGGCGTGCAGTCCTTAGGTGAAAACCGGCTATCGGCATGCGGAAATCTTCGTAGCCAGCGGAATGTTGCGCACCTATGTTCAGGGGCTTTCACGCCCCAATTGGATACTCGAAGCATGCCAGCCCGTCTTGCCGTCACCCCCGCCGCCGCGTTGATCGACGTACCCCGCGTCTTCTCGCTGGAAGGCTTTCATCCGCATTCCGCCGTGACCCTGACGCTGACTTCGCGACAGCCTGATGGCGAGGTCTGGCGCAGCCGCAACACCTACCTCGCCGATGCGAAGGGGACGGTCGACGTGTCCGGGCAGGCGCCCGTATCCGGCGGCTACCGCATCGCCGACGGCCAGGGTCCGATCTGGTCGCAGTCCCCGGCGCATGCCGGCGATGCTGGCGACACCGAGGACCTGCCCGCTCCCGAGGGCGCGGACGGCGTCATCCATGTACGCGCCTCGGCCAGCGACACGCACGGCAATCACGCGTCCGCCCGTTTCGAACAGCGCCACGTCGACAGCGGCGTCACGCGGCAGCCCTTGAACGAGGACGGACTGGTGGGCGTGCTGTATACCCCCGCCGGTCCCGGCCGCATCCGGCCATCGTGGTGTTGAACGGATCGGGCGGCGGCATCAACGAAGCACGGGCCGCGCTCTTTGCGTCGCGCGGTTATGCCGCGCTGGCGCTGGGCTACTTCGGCGCGCCCGGCTTGCCTGACTACCTTTCCGAAATTCCGCTGGAATACTTCGAGCGCGCGCTGCAATGGCTGCGCGCGACGGTCAGGCCTGTTGAAAACTTCATCGCCGTCAGTGGCCATTCGCGCGGCGGCGAACTGGCGCTGCTGCTGGGCAGCCTGTATCCGCAGGCCGTATCGGCGGTGATCGCCTACGTACCCAGCTCGGTCGTACATGGCGTGTTGAACGCGGGCAAGCCGGGCACGGGCCGCTTCGGTCCCGCCTGGACGCAGGCGGGCCAACCGCTGGCGCACGTCTGGGAGAACAACGCCGCGCAGGATTGGGGCCTCGTCGACAGCCTGCCCGAGCCCCGCCGCCAGGCGCAGGCGTTCGTGAACGCCCAGCAGGATGCGGCCGCCGTCGCGCGCGCCCGCATTCCGGTGGAACGGATAGCGGGTCCGGTCCTGGTGCTGTCCGCGGGCGACGACGGCTATTGGCCATCGACCCGGTACGCCGCCGACGTGGCACAAACCCTGCAAGCGGCCGGCCATCCGCACGCCGTGGCGCACCTGGACTATCCAGACGCCGGGCACGCCCTGCAGGCGCCCGGTGTGCCCACCACCGAGATTTCGCGCGCGCATGCGGTGTCCGGCATCGTGTTGACCGGCGGCGGCGACGCGGCCGCCAACGCGCGCGCCAACGCGGACTCGTGGGCGGCGGTGCAGCGCTTTCTGGCGGCCGCGGTCGCTGAACGCACCGCAGCCACCGCATGAGCGCGCAGCAGTCGCCCGGCGCGGGCGCACTGGCGGGCGTGACCGTCATTGAATTGGAAGGCATCGGTCCGGCGCCGATGGCGGCGATGCTGCTGGCCGACATGGGCGCGACGGTCCTGCGCATCCAGCGTCGGGATCCCGTCGAGCAAGGCATCCAGCGCGAACCGCGCTTCAACCTGCTGCTGCGAAACCGCACGTCGATTGAACTGGACCTCAAGCGGCCGGAATCCGCGGCGCTGGTCCTGGACCTCGTGGAAAGCGCCGACGCCCTCATCGAAGGCTTCCGTCCCGGCGTGATGGAACGGCTGGGCTTGGGGCCGGACGCGTGCCTCGCGCGCAATCCACGCCTGGTCTATGGCCGGGTCACGGGCTGGGGACAGTCCGGGCCGCTCGCCCAGTCGGCGGGACACGACATCAACTACCTGGGTATCACCGGCGCCCTTGACGCGATCGGCCGGCAGGGCCAGCCGCCCACGCCGCCGCTGGCGCTCCTTGGCGACTTCGCGGGCGGCGGGTTGTATCTGGCGCTGGGCATCCTGGCCGCGCTGATCGAACGCGCGCGCAGCGGTCTGGGACAAGTCGTGGACGCGGCCATGGTCGACGGCGTGGCGTCCCTGTCCACCGCTTTTCACGGGCTGGCTGCGGCGGGCATGTGGCGGGCCGAACGCGGCACCAACCTGATCGACTCGGGCGCGCCCTTCTACGACGTGTACGCCTGCCGTGATGGCCGCTATGTTTCCATTGGCCCGTTGGAGGCCAAGTTCTTCAAGCAACTACTGACGCTGTTGGAACTGCCGCCGGAGCTGGCCGGTTGGCAATCCGACCGCGCCCGCTGGCCGGCGCTGCGCGAGCAGCTGGCGCAAGCCTTTGCCGCCCGCTCGCGCGACGAATGGACCGCGCGGCTGGAAGGAACCGATGCGTGCTTTGCGCCGGTGCTGAATTTTGACGAAGCCCCGAATCACCCGCACTTGCGCGCGCGCGGCACGTTTATCGAGGTTGACGGCATTGCCCAACCTGCGCCCGCGCCGCGCTTGAGCCGCAGCAAGGCGCCGCCGATCGCGCCGGTCGCGGCGCCATTGCGCAGCACGTCGGCGCTGGCTGCGCTGGGCCGCTGGCTGCCGCCCGCCGCGCTTGAGCGCGCGCAGGCGCACGGCTTGCTCGACTAGACCCTCAGCTACCCGCGGTGGCGTGGGCCGGCGCGAAGAAGTAATCCTTCCAGCTGTCGGCCTGCCCTTGCAGCACGCCGATCTCGCGCAGCTTGTCGGCATACACCTTGGTCTGCTGCGGCGTGATCGTGAACTGGTTTTCGGGATCGTCCAGGATCTTCTTCACAAAATCGACCGGGAGCTTGGAATTCTGCTGGCGGATGAAGATCGAGGCGGCCTCGTCCTTATGGCCGGGAATCCACGCCGCAGCCTCCGCCAGCGCAGCGTAGAACGCCTGATAGGTCTTGGGATTGGCGTCGTGGAATTTCTGGGTGGTGTACAGCACGTTGAACGTCGCGGGTCCGCCCAGGATGTCGTACGAACTGATCACCTTGTGCACCGCCGGATTGCGCTCCAGCGCCTGGTAGTAGAACGGCGCGCTGGAAAAATGCGCGTTCACTTCCAGGCCGCCGGAGATCAGTGCGGTGGTCGCATCCGGATGCGGCAGGCTGATGGAAATATCGTCGAAGCGCTTGAAGTTGTCCTTGCCATAACGCTTGGCGGCTTCGATCTGCAGGGTGCGCGACTGGAATCCGACGCCAGCGGCCGGCACCGCGATGCGATCCTTGGCGCCAAAGTCATCCAGCGTCTTCACTGCCGGATTGTTGCTCAGCAGATAGTTGGGCAACGACCCCAGCGCCGCCACCAGCTTCACGTTCTGCTTGCCGCGCGTGCGATCCCACAGCACCAGCGCAGGCGGCACGCCGGCCGACACCATGTCCAGCGCGCCGGCCAGCAGCGCCTCGTTCATGGCCGACGCACCGGAAATCTGCGCCCATTCCACCTTGATATCCACGCCGGCCTGCTTGCCGTGCTTCTCGATCAGCTTCTGGTCTTTGACCACATCAAGGATCAGATACGCGATACCGAACTGCTGCGCCACGCGCAATGTGCCTTCGGCATGCGCCGGTGCAGCTGCCGCGACTAGCGTTGC
This sequence comes from Achromobacter sp. UBA4530, assembly GCF_002388205.1. Taxonomy (NCBI): domain Bacteria; kingdom Pseudomonadati; phylum Pseudomonadota; class Betaproteobacteria; order Burkholderiales; family Alcaligenaceae; genus Achromobacter; species Achromobacter sp. UBA4530. Next base: position 111,823 of record NZ_DGMA01000043.1, read on the forward strand.
GAAGGCCAGCGCCGAGGTCGCTGCAAAGCGCCGCAGGGGAAAGGGATTGATGGACATGAGGTCGCGGGCTCCTTGGGCCGGTGGGTTCGCCACGCCGCGTCATTCGCGATGTAGGGTGGCGACGCAGGGTTGCAACGTAGGTTGACCGGCGATCCTAGCAACGCGCGCGCGGCGGAGAAACGAACTATTTCTGCTATCCAAATAGCGTCGATGGCAGGCCGCTCAGCGCAGCCGCAATGCCCACGCCGAACGCGCCAGCGCAGCCGAAGGAAACAAGCATATGTCCAGATATTCTTTGTCGGCGCAGCCTTCGCTCCGTAGCATGACCCCAAGCTATTTCACATGCATATCGGGGTTTGGAATCATGAGTTCGTACAAGAAGCTGCCTTCCATCGACGCCGCGCGCCGGCGTTTGCTGTTCCATATCGGCTCGGTGGCGGCCGCTGGCGCGCTGCCCTGCGTGACATTCGCCCAATCCCGCGAGCAGGCCACGCTGGCCTCCGGCAGCGCGGGCTACACGTGGGCCTTGCCGTTCGTCGCCGAAAGCGCGGGCTACTGGAAGGCGCGCAACGTGGATCTGAAGGTGCTGGATTTTCCGACCGGACGGGACTCGATGCAGGCCCTGCTGGCCGGCTCGGCCAACTTCTCCACCACCACGGATACGCCGCTGGTCTTTGCCGTGTTGCAGGGCCTGAAGCCCGGCATCCTGGCCAATTTCAGCCGCTACTCGTACGACATGAAGATCGTTGCGCGCGAAGGCAGCGGCATCGCCGCCGACAAGCCCGCCAGCCTGAAGGGCAAGAAGATCGGCACGCCCGCCGGCACGTCGGGCCAGTATGCACTGGCCAAATATCTGGAATTCGCAAAGCTGTCCGCCAGCGACATCACGCAGGTGAACCTGGCGCCCACCGATCTCATCGGCGCGCTGGTGCGCGGCGACATCGACGCGTTTTCCTGGACCGCGCAGGCGGGCAACGCCGCGCTGCGCCAAAGCGGCGGCAAGGCGTTCTTCCTGACGCAGGACGGCTACGAGAAATTCTTCCGCAGCCACCAGTTGCTGCTGGTCAACCAGAACACGCTGGATACGCGCCAGGCGCTGATCAAGGACGCCATCGGCGCGCTGCTCGATGCCGAAAAGCGCATTGCGCAGGATCCGGCGTGGCCAGATCTGATCGCCACGCGCATCCGCAGCACGCCCGCGGAGGTCAAGCAGGCCACCTCGGTGTTCGAGTTCAAGGTGGGATTCGACGACAGCTTCGTGGACGATCTGGTGAGCCAGGCCAAGTGGGCCATCGACGCCAAGCTGGCGCCCGCACCCGCCGGCGACCTGCGCGCGCTGTTCCGCGCCGCGATCAAGGACGCGCCGCTGTCGGCCGCCGCGCCCGACCGCGTCAAACTGGCCTGACGGCATGGGCGCCCTGATCGAATTCCAGCGCGTGTCGCAGTTCTTTGCCACGCGCGGCAACGCGCCCGCGCAGGCGCTGCACGAGGTGTCGCTGGACCTGGCTGCCGGCGAATTCACGTGTCTGATCGGCCCGTCGGGTTGCGGCAAGACGACATTGCTGCACCTGCTGGCAGGCTTTCTGCAGCCTACCGACGGCGCGGTCCGATTTCATGGCAATCAGGTGGAGCGCCCCGGTCCCGAACGCGGCGTGGTGTTCCAGGAATATGCGCTCTTCCCGTGGATGACGGCCAGGCAGAACGTGGAATTCGGCCTGCGCGCGCAATCGGTCGCCGCACCGCAACGCCGTCATCGCGCGCTGGCGGCGCTGGAGCGCGTGGGTTTGGCTGCGTCCGCAGACCGCTATCCGCACGAGTTGTCCGGCGGCATGCGCCAGCGCATCGCCGTGGCGCGGTCCCTGGTCGTCGAACCGAAGGTTCTGCTGATGGACGAGCCGTTTGCGGCCGTGGATGCCATGACCCGCGCCGCGCTGCAAAAGGACCTGCTGCGGCTGTGGCAGGAGACCGGCGTATCGGTCGTGTTCGTCACCCACAACATCGACGAGGCGATCTTCCTGGCGCAGCGCGTCGTCGTGATGGCCCCGCACCCCGGGACCATCAGCGACGACATCCGCATTGGCCTGGACTACCCGCGGCAGCGCGGATCCCTTGAATTCGCCCAACACTACAACCGGATCGAGGCCGCGCTGGCGGCCGGCGCCCAAAGGCAGGCGGCATGAACTCATTGACCCTGCGCCGCGAGTCCGTGGCCGAAACGCCCCCCGATATTCCCGTCCGAGCCGATCACGCGGCCAGCGGCGATGCGCCGCCCGCGCGTGCGGGACTGGCCGACCGCTTCCAACTGGCGCACGCACATGCGGAACGCGTCCGGCGCCGCCGGCGGCTGCTGCTCAACCTGGCCGGCATCGCGCTGTTCCTGCTGGGATGGGAAGCCATTCCTCACGTGTTCTCGTGGATGAACCCGGCGCTCTTTCCGCCGCCGTCACGCGTGTTGCAGGCCGCGCTGCCGCTGATCGAATCGGGCGAACTGGCGGGCCACATCACAGCCAGCCTCACGCGGGCCGCGGCAGGATTCAGCATCGCGCTGATCCTCGGCATCACCGCCGGCATCCTGACGGCGCGGATCGCGTTTCTACACCATCTGAGCGAACCCGTGCTGCATGGCTTTCGCTCAGTGCCGTCGCTGGCGGTCGTTCCGCTGGCGGTGCTGTGGTTCGGCATCGGCGAGCTGCCGAAGATCGCGCTGATCGCCTGGGGTGCGTTCTTTCCCATCTGGATCACCACCTTCATCGGCGTGCGCGACACCAACATCGTCTACCTGCGGTCCGCGGCGGCGTTGGGCGCGGGCAGGCTGCGTACGCTCTTTCTCGTCATCCTGCCCGCCGCCCTGCCCTTCATCCTGGCTGGCGTGCGGCAGGCCATTGCCGTGTCGCTGATCGTGCTGGTAGCGGCCGAGCTATCGGGTTCGACCCGTGGCATCGCCTACATGATGTCGCTGGGCCATCAGCTCTTTCAGGTGGAGATCATGTTCATTGGCCTGGTGCTGCTGGGCACGTTCGGCTTCCTGGCGGATCGACTGTTCGTGTGGGCGGCGCGGCGGCTCTTTCCCTGGTATCAAAGCGCCTCCTGACATGGGCCTTCCACACAAGCGGGCCGAACCCCGCACGGTGGTGCTGCGCAATGCGCGCATCCACACGTTTCATGACGCCCGCCCGTCGGCCCATGCCATAGCGCTGTCAAACGGCCGGGTCGCGGCCTATGACGAGGACGCCCTCGCGCTGGCCGACGGCAATACGCAGGTGCTGGACCTGCAGGGCGCGACCGTGATCCCCGGCATCAACGACAGCCATGCCCACATGGAGCGCGAGGGGCTAAAGACCCTGCGCCCCTCGCTGGCGCACGCGCGCAGCGTGGCAGACGTGTTGCAGGTGGTGCGCGAGCACGCGCGGTCGACGCCGCACGGCGAATACATCGTCACCATGCCGGTGGGCACGCCGCCCTATTTCTTCGGCGGCGCGGCGCAGTTGGCGGAAGGCCGGCTGCCCAGCCGGCAGGAACTGGACGCCGCGGCGCCCGACCACCCCGTCTACATCCCCGCGCCCTTCGGCAACTGGGGCAAGCCGCCCGGCAGCGGCGCGCTCAACAGCCTTGCGCTGGCGCGCAATGGCCTGACGCCGGCATCGCAGCCGCGCTGCAGCGGCATCGAACTGGGCCGCGATGCCGCCGGAGAACTGGATGGCAGCATCGTCGAGCGCAACGCCCGCCCCGCCGTCGAATTCGACCTGCTGCCCGACGTGCCGCGCTTTGGCTTTGCAGATCGACTGAAGGGCCTGCGCATCTCGCAGCGGCTTTATCACGCCAAGGGAACCACCAGCATCTATGAAGGCCACGGCTGCGCGCCCGAGACCATCTCGGTCTATCGCAAGCTGTGGGAAGACGGCGAGCTGACCATGCGATCCACACTGGTCGTGAGTCCGGCGTGGAGCGACCTGGCCGAGGCGGCGCGCGCCATGCGCGACTGGCTGGCCACCGCGCGCGGGCGCGGACTGGGCGACCCGTGGTTTCGGGTCAGCGGCATCCATATCGCGTATGGCGGCGATCCCGTCGTGGCCTGCTGCGCACGCGCCAACCTGCCCGACACCGGCTGGTCCGGCTTCGTCGAACAGGCGGTCACGCCATCGGATTTCCGGGCGCTGTGCCTGCTGGCTGCCGAACATGACCTGCGCGTCAACGTCATCGTCTCCGACAAGCTGCACGAGGTCGTTCCAGTGCTGCGCGAGGTCAATGCCCGGTTCCCGCTGGCCGGCCGCCGCTGGGTCGTCCAGCACATCGCCCGCTCGCGCATCGACGACCTGAAGGCGCTCAAGGCGCTGGACGTGCTGGTCACGACCATTCCCACGTATTTTCTGTGGAAAGGCGGTGCGGCGTACCTGGACGAACCCGATGGCGGTGAAAGCGTGGTGCCGCATGCCGACATGCTGGCGCTGGGGCTGGACGTGTCGCTGGCGACCGACAACATTCCCTATGATCCGTTTCACACGCTGTGGGTCGCCGGCGTTCGGCAGGAGCGGATGACGGGGCGCGTCATTGGCGACGGGCAGACGCTGACGGCCCGCGCGGCGCTGCGCGCGTTCACCGTGGCCGGCGCCCGGCTGAGTTTCGACGAAGACTGGAAGGGCCCGCTCGCGCCGGGGTTCGCCGCGGACCTGGCGGTGCTGGATCAGGACCCTATCGAGTTGCCGGCCGCGGCGTGGCGGGAAGTTCGCTGCACGATGACTATCGTGGGCGGGCACATCGTGCACGGCGGGCCGGACGCGGTTTCATCGTGATGCCGGCATCGGGGTTGCCGGCTTTGATCGCGATGGCTTCAATTTCGTCGGCTTCGATTCGATCCTCTTTGACTTCGCCTGCCTCGACTTCGCCGGTGGCGATCGTCGGCGGCGGCGCTGCAGGCACGCTGCTCGCCCTGCACCTGACCCGTTTGCACGGCATCCGCGTGACGCTCTACGACGGCGCGGGCGCTTTCGGCCGCGGCGCGGCCTATAGCGCCACGTCGCCCTGGCACCGCCTGAACGTGCCGGCGCACAAGATGGGCGGCTGGCATGCGGACGACGCCGACGGCTTTCTGCAATGGCTGGCCGACCGTGATGGCGGCACGGCGCAGTCGCATGGCCACCGGTATGTCGAGCGCGCCGTATACGGCGAATGGCTGTCGTCGCACCTGTTCGACGCAGTGCGCGCCGGCTATGTCCAGCTTGTGACCGCCCAAGTACGAGGGCTTCGGGTCAAGCCGGGCGGCGTCGCGCGCTGGGAGCTGCTGCTGGACAACGGCCAGCGGCACGACGCCCACGCCGTGGTGCTGTGCCAGGGCAACGCGCTGCCGCGTGCGCTGCCGGGCTTGGCGAACCATCCGCGCAGCATCGGCAATCCGTGGCTTGCACGGTCGCTGTCCCGCATCGGCAAGCACGATGCGGTCCTGGTGGCCGGATCGGGCGCCAGCGGTGTGGACGTCGTGCTGGAACTGCTGCACACGGGCCATTGCGGGCGCATCCATCTGGTTTCGCGTCGCGCCTTGCTTCCGCAGCCCGAGACCTTGCCCACTCACCCGGCCGCGCCGCGCCCCTTCCTGTTCGATCCGTCCCGCGATCCACCAGCCCTTCGCGACCTCTACCGCACGGTGCGCGGCGCCATCGGGACCGATCTGGCCGCTTCCCGCCCGTGGCAGCCCACCATGGATGCCGTGCTGCGCCAGGCGGACGCGCTGTGGGACGGCCTGACACTTGCCGACCGTGCGCGCTTTCTGCGGCATGTGCGCCCGTACTGGATGGTGTTCCGGCATCGCGCAGATCCGGCGGCCCTTGCGCATCTGCAGGCCGCGCAAGACAGCGGCCAGCTGCGCCGGACGGCGGCGCGCATCGCGTCGGCCGCCGCGCGGGACGAGCGGCTGCACGTCACGCTGCAACGCGCAGGCCAGCCATCAGCAACCATTTCGGCGGACTGGGTCATCAACGCGACCGGTCCCGACGACCGCATCGCGCTGCGCGACGACCCATTGATCGCGAACCTGCTGCGCTACGGCCACGCTCGGATCAACGATCTGGGATTGGGGCTGCACGTGACAGCAGAAGGAGAAGTCCCGGCCACAAAGGGACGACAGACCCCAGCCCTGTTCGCGCTGGGACTGCCTACGCGGGGCGTGTTCTGGGAAGTGACCTCGGTGCCGGCCCTGCGCGCGCGGGCGGCGCCCCTGGCTGCGCGTCTGGCGGAACGCCTGCAGCGGGATGGACCGCGTTGATGACAACGGCCTGACTTGCGGGACTACCGGCCCAAGCCTCCAGGCCAGCGCGCTATCGTCCCGGCCCGCCCCCCAGCAGCTTGAACGACTGGTCAGCCGCGCGCAGATCGCGCGATTCGCGGTTCCAGCCGATCTGACGCCGATAGCTGCCCAGCAAGCCCGCGCGAATCAGTTCGTCTTCGGCCACCGGCGCAGGCGCATCGGCCTGGGGCGACACGTACATGGCGTCCTCGGGGCACCAGGCTTCGCACATGAAGCAGGTCTGACAGGCATCCTGGCGCGCGATGACCGGCGCCGCGCCTTCCACGATGTCGAACACATTGACCGGGCACACGCGGACGCAGATGTTGCAGCCCGTGCAACGGCTGTCGCTGATGAGTTCGATCATGCCGCCAGCCTCGTCTGCGGTGCGGATTGCGGCACAAACTGCGTCGCGGATTGGGCCCCGGCCCCGTCCAACGCACGCGGCTGCACCCACACCTCGTCCAGCCCGCCGACGCTCAAGTGATGGTATTGCGCGGCGTCCTGCTCCAGGAAGTCGTAGCGCTTGTGCATGCCGCGTGTCTCGCGGCGGGCCAGCGCGCTGCGGTACATCCAGCGCGAGGTGGCCAGCATGGCCGCCGCTTCCCGCGTGGTCAGCAGATCTGCCGCAGCCACAGGCGCCGCCGAACGCAACGCGTGCCACTGCGTGTCCAGCCGGGCGACCGAAGGCTCCAGCACGTCCGCCGTCCTGAAGTAGTTCCGCTCAAACGGCATGACCTCGTCCTGCACTGCCTTGACCAGCGCGGTCGCATCCACGGCGCGCGCGCCGTTTCCGCGCAGGCCCGCGGCGCCGGCGGCGATGGCGGTGCGTCCGCGGCCGCGCGCGGCCATCGCGTGGATGGCGGCGCCGGCGCCCGCCCAGGATCCGGACGAGATGGCCCAGGCGGCGTTATGGCTTCCGCCCCCGGTGAAGCCGCCGCAGATAAGCTCGCGCGTCGCCGCGTCGCCGGCGGCGTACAGCCCCGGGACAGTGGTCGAGCAATCCGGCCCCGCCAACCGCAGGCCGCCCGTGCCGCGCACGGTGCCCTCCAGCCGAAGCGTCACGGGAAAACGCTGCGTAAACGGATCGATGCCGCTGCGGTCGAACGGCAGGAAGAAATTGGGTTGCGCTGAGCGCATCGCCTGCTGCGTGGCCTCGTCCGCCTGATCCAGGCGTGCGTAGACCTTCTGACGCAGCAGTTCGCGCGCGATGACCGAGCGCCCGCCCTTGGACGCCGCGCCGGGTATCGGCACGCCATCAACGTCGGTGAAGGTCGCCCAGTTGTAGAACAGCGTCTTGGTCACCGAGCCGAATTCCGGCGCGATGCCGTAGGCGTTGGAGAACTCCATGCCAGACAGCTCCGCGCCCAGTTCGGCCGCCATCAGCAGGCCGTCGCCGGTCAGCACGTTGCAGCCCAGCGCCCGGCTCAGGAAGGCGCAACCGCCCGTGGCGATGACGACCGCTCCCGCTCGCACCGTCCACGCGCCGCCCCGCTGCCGGTCCACGCCCGCCGCGCCGGCGACCGCGCCGTGCTCATCGCGCAGCAGCTCCAACACCGGGTGATGATCGAGAATTTTGCCGCCGGCCTGCTTGACCTGCTTGCGCATCAGCCGCATGTATTCCGGGCCTTGCAGCGAATTGCGCCGCGACACACCGTCGGCATCCACCGGAAAGGGATAGCCCCAGTCCGCCAGGGTATTGATGCCGTCCCACGTCCGGTCCAGCACACGGCCCATCCAGCCATGGTCCGCGAGGCGGCCGCCCATGTCGTAGCGGCTGGCCATCGCGGCGGCGCGCTTCTGCGGATCCCGATCGACATACCAGACCGCGGTGCCGGCCGCCGCCGTGGCGCCGGACGAACCGCAATAGCCTTTGTCCGCCAGGATGACGCTTGCGCCGGCCTGGGCGGCGCAGACCGCGGCCCACGTCCCGGCGGGGCCGCCGCCGATGACCAGCACATCCGCCTCGTAGCCCGAATTGGCGCTGCCTTGCGGCGCCGCGTGTTTGCCGGCCATGAAACCCCCTGCTGTGATTGCTTGCAATAGGAAGGTTCGATGGTATGCCGCCAGTCCGCCGTCACGAACGACGGATCGGCGATTTGCAAATCACCGGGGTGATGCGCTTTGTCCGGCCATCACTGCCCGGGCGGGTCTCCGTACATATAGTCCCGCCGCCACGGATACGACAGATCGGCGGAAAGATCCAGTTCATCCGCGCGCCCCGTCGCGGGATGCTGCGCAAGAATCTGATGCAGCGCGATCCACCCATGCTCGAAGGCCATCGCGCAACCGGCCAGATACAGCCGGTAGGCGCGCAGCGAGCGCTCGCCCTGGTCCGCGCCCAGAATGCGCGCCGCGTCCGGCAACCGCGCTTCCAGCCGATCGCTCCACGCCCACAGCGTGCGCGCATAGTGCGGACGCAGGTTCTCCACGTCCAGGTCTTCCAGGCCGCCGTTGGCCAATGTCTGCATCACGACGCTGACGTGCGTCAGCTCGCCGCCCGGGAAGATGTACTTCTCGATGAACTCGCCCATGCCGTTGCCGAGTTCCGCGTTATCCACGCCGGCGGCGGTGATGCCGTGGTTCATGATGAGCCCGCCCGGCTTGAGCAGGCGGCGCAACGTGGCGAAGTAGCTTTCCAGTTGCGCGCGGCCCACGTGCTCGAACATGCCCACCGACGCAATCTTGTCGTAGGGCTGCGATGCGTCCAGCTTGCGGTAATCCAGCAGTTCGATGCGCACGCGATCGGACAGGCCTTTTTCCTGGATCAGCCGGCTGACGTGCGCGTGCTGGTTGCGCGACAGCGTGATGCCCGTGGCGTCCACGCCGTAGCGTTCGGCCGCCCACAGCAGCAGCCCGCCCCACCCCGCGCCCACATCCAGGAAGCGCTCGCCCGCCGCCAGGCGCAGCTTGCGGCAGATGAGATCCAGTTTGGCTTCCTGCGCCTGCGCGAGCGTCATGCCCGGTTCGCGGAAGTACGCGCAGGAATACACGCGGCGCGGATCCAGCCACAGCGCGTAGAAGTCGTCGGACAGGTCGTAGTGAAATTCGATCTGCCGGGCGTCGCGCTCGATGGAATGGCGCCACACCGACATCACCTTGCGCACCAGGTCGGTCAGCCAGCCGCCGCGCGCCGCGTCCATCGGAGAGCCAGGCAGCAGGGCAGCGGCCGCCGCCATCACATCGCGCATGCTGCCCTCGATATCGATGCGGCCTTCGACATAGTCCTGGCCTAGCACGCCAACGGCCCCTTCGGCCAGATGCGCCAACGCGGTCTTGTCATGCGTCACGAACCGCACGCGCGGGTCGGGTGGGCCGAGCACGGCGCCATCGGACAGCACAAGCTGGACGGGAACAGGCAAGGCCTGAAGTTTGCGCTCCACGACAGATAGCAAAGGATTCACGGCTTATCCTCCGGATGCATAGGGACACCAGGGACGCTAACGGAAAATGCCCGCCATCTTCCTGTAAGCCCGCCCATGATAAAGTCCCCGGCTTGGCGCGGCGAATACAGCCTCTGCACTGCCACGCGCCCTGTCCCTGCGTTTTACCGCGATCTACATGCCCCCAATGCAATCTACCCGCAGCAGCCTGCCCGGTTGGCTCATTCTCATGGGCGCGCTGACGGCCATCGGCCCGTTCGCCATCGACATGTATCTGCCCGCGTTCCCCACGATCGCGGCGAACCTTGGCGTGGCCCGCGGCGATGTCGAGCGCACCTTGGCCGCGTACCTGATCGGCCTGGCGCTGGCGCAGGTGTTCTACGGCCCGATGGCGGACCGCTACGGCCGCAAGCCGCCGCTGCTGGTGGGCCTGACGCTGTTCATGATCGCCTCGCTGGGATGCGCGCTGTCGGGTTCGGTCGAAGCCCTGACCGGCTGGCGCGTCGTGCAGGCCATGGGCGGCGCGGCCGGCATCGTGATCCCGCGCGCGGTCATCCGCGACCATTACGAAACCCATGAAGCCGCACGCGCGATGTCGCTGCTGATGCTCATCATGGGCCTCGCGCCCATCCTCGCGCCGCTGATCGGCGGCCAGCTGCTGGCCATCACCTCGTGGCGCAGCCTGTTCTGGGTGATGCTGGCGGGCGGTGCGATGCTGATGGCCGCGGTCATCATGATCATGAAGGAATCGCTCACGCCGGACCGCGTGGTGCCGCTGCGCTGGAGCACCATCCTGCAGAACTACCGCGGCCTCTTCGCGCACCGCGGCTTCATGGCGCACAGCCTGGCGGGCGGGTTCGGGCAGGCGGGCATGTTCGCCTACATCATCGGTTCGCCGCGCGTCTTCATCGAACTCTACGGCGTGCCGCCGCAGTACTACGGCCTGCTGTTCGGCACCAATGCGCTGTCGCTCATCATCTGCTCGCAGATCAGCGCCCGCCTGCTGCGCACCCACACGCCGCGACAACTGCAGCGCCGCGCGCTGGTCACGCTGGCCTGCGCCAGCCTCGCCGCCGTCGCCCTGACACTGGCCGGCCTGATGACGCTGCCGTTGCTGATGCTGTGCCTGATCGCCTACATGGGCAGCCAGGGCTTCGTGAACCCCAACTCGGCGGCGCTCGCGCTGTCGGACCAGGGAAAGCGCCTGGGCGCGGCGTCGGCGCTATTGGGGACGCTTCAATTGTCGTGCGGCGCCCTGGCGGGTTTTGCCGTCAGCGCCTGGCAGGCCGACACCGCCCTGCCCCTGACGACCACCCTGGCGGCCTGCGCCTGCCTGTCCTGGACGGCCGGCCGTGTGGCGCGTTCGCACACGACTTAGTCCTTTGGCTTGATTTATTTAAGAATTCCGTATTAGAATCGCGGTCTTCACATGAAGTTTCCCGTGCGGGACTACTATGCTTTGTAGTTCAGCACTCTGACCCCCAACCGCGTGTTGTGAATTCAAGCGGGTGGCAGGCAGCGGGTATAAGCACTGGGGTGAAATCACTTTCCCCCTCATCCACTAAGACTGGGTGGCCGGCCAAGGCAGCGCACAGCGCAGCCCACACAGCCCGGCGGCTAAACCCCCGTCTACCCCCGAAGCGATGCGCGGCAAGAACGACACTAAAGAGGTGCATCCATGGCACGCGTATGCCAAGTGACCGGCAAAGGCCCGATGGTGGGCAACAATGTTTCGCACGCGAACAACAAGACCAAGCGCCGCTTCCTGCCCAACCTGCAATCGCGCCGGTTCTGGGTTGAAAGCGAAAACCGCTGGGTTCGCCTGCGTGTTTCGGCCAAGGCCATCCGCACGATCGACAAGAACGGCATCGAAGCCGTGCTGGCCGACATGCGTGCCCGCGGCGAACTGGCCTAATCGGCCGCCCCGCCAATCTACATACTAGGAGCACGACATGGCCAAAGGTATCCGCGAAAAGATCAAACTCGAGTCGACCGCCGGCACGGGTCATTTCTACACGACCACCAAGAACAAGCGCAACATGCCCGAGAAGATGCTGATCAAGAAATTTGATCCGGTCGCTCGCAAGCACGTCGACTACAAGGAAACCAAGCTGAAGTAATTCAGCCGGTATCCCGCAAAAAAGGCCCTGTCATGCAGGGCCTTTTTTATTGCCGTTATTTTCTTGCCATTCGTTTTCCACCGCCATTTGCCGCCGCGCTGGAGGCCATGTTTCAATTAGGCCGCACCCGCGGCGCCCCAGGCGCGCGCAGGGGCCCGATTCATTCAACGCTGCGATAACCCGCCATGATCCGTCCCTGCCTCACCCTGCTGCGCCGCGCCGTTGCGCCCGCTCTCATCGCCCTGGCGCTGACGCCGGCCGCCCCCGCCGCCGCGAAAGACAAGGAACCGCCGATCCGCATCGGCGAGATCAACAGCTACAAGGCCATTCCCGCCTTTCTGGGCCCGTACAAGAAGGGCTGGCAGTTGGCGCTTGAAGAAGTCAACGCCGCGGGCGGCGTGCTGGGCCGAAAGCTCGAGGTTATCTCGCGCGACGATAACGGCAACCCCGGCGACTCGGTCCGCGCCGCGCAGGAACTGCTGGCGCGCGAAAAAGTCGAGCTGCTGTTCGGCGGCTTTCTTTCCAACACGGGTCTCGCACTGACCGACTTCGCCAAGCAGCAAGAGGTTTTCTTCCTGGCCGCCGAGCCGTTGACCGACAAGATCACCTGGCAGGAAGGCAACCGCTATACCTACCGCCTGCGTCCCTCCACCTGGATGCACGTGGCGGCGCTGGCCCCCAAGGCGCTCGCGCTGCGCAAGAAGCGCTGGGCCATCGTCTATCCCAATTACGAATACGGCCAGTCCGCCGTAGCCACGTTCAAGGCCATGATGCAGTCGTTCCAGTCCGACGTCGAATTCGTCGCCGAACAGGCCGTGCCGCTGGGCAAGGTGGATGCCGGCGCGGTCGTGCAGGCATTGGCCGACGCCAAGCCCGACGCCATCTTCAACGTGCTGTTCGCCGCCGACCTGACCCGCTTCGTGCGCGAAGGCAACACGCGCGGCCTGTTTGAAAACATGCCCGTCGTGTCGCTCTTGTCCGGCGAACCCGAGTACCTGGAACCGCTGGGCGCCGACACGCCCACCGGCTGGATCGTCACCGGCTACCCCTGGTACGCCATCGACACCCCGGCCAACAAGACCTTCGTCGAAGCCTATAAAAAGCGCTTCAATGAGACGCCCAAGGTCGGTTCCGTCGTCGGCTATGCGTCGCTGATGTCCATTGCGCAGGGCCTGAAGGCCGCCGGTTCCGTCGACACGGAAAAACTCGTCGACGCTTTTGCCGGCCTGAAGGTGGACACGCCCTATGGCCCCATCCAGTACCGCAAGATCGACCATCAATCGACGATGGGCGTCTATGTGGGCGTGACGGCGGTCGAAGACGGCAAGGGCATCATGAAGGATTTCGCGTACATCGACGGCGCCCGCCTGCAACCGCCTGACGAGCAGGTGCGCAAGATGCGGCCGGCGCCGGCCCGCTGATGAATGTATCCGGGCTGCTGCTGCAGCTACTCAATGGCCTGGCCGACGCCAGCGCGCTGTTTCTGGTCGCCGCCGGCCTGTCGCTGATCTTTGGCGTGACGCGCGTGGTCAACTTCGCGCACGGCTCGTTCTACATGCTGGGCGTGTATCTGGCCTGGACCTTCACCAGCCACTTCGGCGGCGGCGCGGGCTACTGGTTCGGGCTGCTGCTGGCGGCGCTGGCCACCGGCCTGATCGGCGCCGCGGCCGAGTTGCTGGTGCTCAAGCGCCTGTATCGCGCCCCCGAACTCTTCCAGTTGCTGGCCACCTTCGCGCTGGTGCTCATCATCGGCGACGTGGCCCTGGCGGTCTGGGGCCCCGAAGACCTCTTCTCCGCCCGCGCACCGGGCCTGTCGGGCGCCGTGCAAATCCTGGGCCGGCGCTACCCCGAATACGACCTGCTGCTGATCGCCGCCGGCCCCATCGTGCTGGGCCTGCTGTGGCTGCTGCTCATGCGCACGCGCTGGGGCCGGTTGCTGCGCGCCGCCGCTGAAAACCGCACGATGCTCGCGGCCCTTGGCGTGAACCAGGCCTGGCTGTTCACGTCGGCCTTCACGCTGGGCGCCTTCCTTGCCGGCCTGGGCGGCGCGCTGGCCGCGCCGCGCGTGCCCGCCACGCTGGGCCTGGACCTGGAGATCATCGCCAGCGCCTTCGTGGTGGTGGTCGTGGGCGGGCTCGGATCGATACCGGGCGCGTTCCTGGCGGCCGTCCTGATCTGTTCGGTCAAGGCGCTGTTCGTGTTCCTGGGCCAGGTCGCCATCGGCCCCTGGGTATTCAACCTGTCCAAGCTCACGCTGCTGGCTGAATTCGCGGTGATGGCCGTGGTGCTGGTCGTGCGGCCTTGGGGCCTGATGGGCAAGCCGCCCGCGCCGGCCTCACACGCCGGTCCGCCCGAACGCCCCATCGCTCCCGCTGGGCCTCGGCTGCGTCTGGCCTACGCCGTGCTGCTGGTTCTGTTGGCGCTGGTGCCCGTCGCCACGCTGTACTGGCCCTATCTCAGCATCCTGATGACCGAGATCCTGATCGCCGCGCTGTTTGCCGCCAGCCTGCACTTTCTGACCGGACTGGCCGGCATGACCTCGTTCGGCCACGCCGCGTGGTTCGGGCTGGGCGCCTACGGCGCCGCGTTGCTGCTGAAACTGGCCGCCATCCCCATGGAAGCGGCGCTGCTGCTCGGCCCGTTCGCCGCGGCCCTTGGCGCGCTGGTGTTCGGCTGGTTCTGTGTGCGCCTGTCCGGCGTGTACCTGGCCATGCTGACGCTGGCCGTCGCGCAGATCCTGTGGGCACTCACGTATCAATGGGATGACGTGACCGGCGGCAGCAACGGGCTGACCGGCTTGTGGCCCTCGGCATGGCTCTCGCAAGGGCCGTGGTTCTATTACCTGTCGCTGGTGCTGTGCGCGGCCGGGGTCTGGTGGCTGCGGCGGCTGGCGTTTTCCCCGCTGGGCTTTGCGCTGCGCGGCGTGCGCGATTCGGCCTTGCGCGCCGAAGCGCTGGGCATGGACACGCGCCGCATCCAGTGGGCCGGATTTGTGGCCGCCTCGTTCGCGGCGGGCCTGGCCGGATCGCTCTATGCATTTTCCAAGGGCAGCATCGCGCCCGACGTGCTGGCGGTAAGCCGCTCGGTGGACGGGCTGGTCATGGTGCTGCTGGGCGGGATCCAGACGCTGGCCGGTCCGCTCGTTGGCGCGGCGTCGTACACCTGGCTGCAGGATGCTGCGGCGCGCAGCACCGAATACTGGCACGCGGTGCTCGGCCTGGCCATCCTGGCGCTGGTCATGGCCTTCCCCGAAGGACTGGCCGGCGCGGCGGCCCGCCTGCGCAGGAGGTCCGCATGACGACGGCAACTCCCCTCTTGCAGGTGCGCAACCTGCGCAAGTCGTTCGGCGGCATCGACGCGCTGGCCGACGTGTCGTTCGACCTGCACGCCGGACACATGCTGGCCTTGATCGGCCCGAACGGCGCGGGCAAGTCGACATGCTTCAACGTGCTGGGCGGGCAGTTGCGCCCGGATTCGGGTTCGGTTCGGCTGGACGGGCAGGAGCTTGTTGGCCTGTCGGCCGGCAAGATCTGCCGGCTGGGCGTGGGCCGCAGCTTCCAGACCGCGGCCACGTTCCGGTCCATGACCGTGCTTGAAAACGTGCAGACGGCCCTGCTGTCCCGCGACCGGCTGCTTTTTAACCCTTGGCGGCGCGCCGCCCGCCATGCCGTTGATGAAGCCAGGACCCTGCTGTCGCAAGTGCAGATGGCGGACAAGGCTGACGAGGCCTGCGGCACGCTGGCCTATGGCGACGTCAAACGGGTGGAGCTTGCGATGGCGTTGGCGCACCAGCCGCGTCTGTTGCTGATGGACGAGCCCACGGCCGGCATGGCCACCAACGAACGCCACGCGCTGATGCGCCTTACCCGCCAGCTGGCGGACACGCAACGCCTTGCCGTACTGTTCACGGAACACAGCCTGGACGTCGTGTTCAAGCACGCAGATCGCATCGCGGTGCTGGTGCGCGGCGGCCTGCTGGCCGAAGGCGCTCCCGCGGCCATCGCGGCTGACGAGCGGGTCAAGGCCGCTTATCTGGGCACCGAGGCGCCGCAAGGCGCCTGACGTCAACGCGGGCCGCGGACCGTCAGGACCGCGACGGCGCCTGCGTCAACAAGCCCGCCGCAACCATCGCATCACCCATCCCGCTGCGGGCTGTCCGGCTGGCATTCCCAGAAAATCCGCGCCGTGCATCCCGCGCAAATGTTCCGGTCCAGCTTCGCGTAGATCGCATGCAATGCCGTCGCCTTGTCCGGAAAGATGTGATCGGCGCCCAGCCGCTCCAGGAATCCTGTGCGGCGCCACATGTCCATGACCTCAGGCCGAGGCCGGTGGAAATAAAGGTCGCCGCCCATCGCGCGCCGGGCCGCCAGTTCGTCGTCCCAGACCTGCGCACCGGCCAGGTCGATGAAATTCATGCTCTTGGCCATGACCAGCAGATGGCGAGGCGCGCCGGGCGCCGAGCGCAGATCGTGCAGCCGCTGCGCCACGTGCGCCGCCGCGCCGAAATAGACCGACCCTTCCATGCGCAGCAGCTTCAGTTGGGGACATTCCGGCAACGCGTCGGGTTGATGCTCCAGCACGACGAAGCGGCGATCCAGCCCGCGCGAATCAAATCCCATCGTGCGCATCGCCGGCCGCGACGTGCGGTGCAGATACACCATCAGCGACAGCACCGTGCCCAGCAGGATTGCCACTTCCATGCGGATGGCGATCGTCGCGGCCAGCGTGGCGCCGGCGATGGCGCATTCGCCAGGCTGCGTGCGCAGCAGGTGCCGCCAGCGCGGCACGTCCAGCAGCGTCCAGGCCACCAGCAACAGCAACCCCGAAATCGCGGCATGCGGAATCAACGCCAGCAACGGGGCGGACACCGCCACGAGCAGCATCAGCAACAACGCGGAAAACACTGACGCCAGCGGCGTCTTCGCGCCGGCCTCGAAGTTGGGGATGGACCGATTGAGCGATCCGCACGACAGATAACAGGAAAAGAACCCGCCGACGACGTTGGACAGGCCCTGCCCCACGAACTCGCGGTTCGCGTCGATGCGCTGCCCTGACCGCGACGCCACCGCCTTGGCAATGGAAATGGACTGCGCCAGCGCCACGATGGTCAGCGCGAACGCTAGGCTCAGCAGATCGGGAAGCGCTCGCCAGTCGACGCTGGGCACATGAAACGGCGGCCACGGTTGCGCGATCGCGCCCAGCACGGGAACCGGCGCGCTTGCGGGCGCCACGACCCACGTATTGAAAACCCATGCCGCGAATGTCCCCGCGGCCAGGCCCAGCAGCATGTAAGGTTTGCGCTTGTCCAGCCTGCGTGCCAGCAACGCCGTGACCAGGGTGACCAGCGTCACCAGCAAAGCACCCGGATGCACCTGCCCGAGATGCGTGGCGACGCTTTCCAGCACCGCCCCCGCGCCGTGCGCTTCTGGCGACGGCAGGCCCAGCGCGTCCTTCAACGCATGCACCGCGATCAGCACGGCCGCGCCGCTGGTAAAGCCGAACAACGCCGACGGTGATATGAAGTGCGCCAGCGATCCCAGCCGCAAGACACCCACCAGCCACTGCATGACGCCGACGAGCACGGTCACGGCAAGCGCGAGCTGGATGTAGGCGGGGCTGCCCGCAGCCGCCAGCGGCGCCAGCACGGCAAAGAGCGCCAGCGAATTCGCGTTGGTCGGGCCCGACATCACATGGCGGCTGGAGCCGAACAACGCGGCTACGATACAGGGCACGATGGCCGAATACAGGCCGTACTCCGGCGGCAGGCCCGCCAGCGTAGCAAACGCAACGCCCTGCGGCAGCACCAGCAACGCCCCCAACAGACCCGCCGCCAGATCGGCGCGCAGCGTCAACCGGTTGACGTCGTCCACCCACGAGCCGAAAAGCCGGCGCGCGACGTTCATTCCCCCCTGCATCATCCTGTCTTGTTCCCTGGGCATCGGCGTTCACGCCGGTCCGGCTAGGGTAAACGCTCGACCTTGACCACGCAACGCGGCAATCAGCGGATCAGCCCGCTTCACCGCCACGGCGCGCCTTCATGGCCTGGCCGATCGCGGCCAGCGCATCGTCAGAAATCAGCCGCGCCGCCATCGGCAGCAGCTCGTCCTCTTCGCGCCGGATGTGCGCGTTGTAGGCGTCGGTGAAAGCCTGGACCTGCTGCGCCGGCAATTGCGCCGGCCGACCCGCCGCGATCTCGGACAGCGTCTCGCGCAGGGGTTCCCACAGTCCGGCCAAATGCCGATGATCAGCCATCAGACCGTCAACCAGCGCGTGCAGGCACACCGCGTCGGACCCCGCCATGGAATCGATCAGGGCGGGAAACAGGTCCTCTTCTTCGTCTTCGTGGTGATGGGCGGCGGCCGTGTCGAAATACCGGCGCACACTGGTGGCGGCGGTTTGCGCCGCCGCATCGCTGCCATGCGCGGGCAGATGCGCCGCCAGCCGCGCCAGCGTGGCGCATTGGCGCGCAATGCGTCCGTGACAGGCCGACAGCAGCGCCAGCGGATCGTCAGGGCCCGGCGCCGCGGCCGGCCCACCCGGAAAGCTCACTGCCATCGCCTACCTCCGAAATCGTGTTGCGTTATCCCTGCGTGCCGCGCCACCACAAACGGATGGAGTCCCACGCGCGGCCGGCAATGCCCGCCTCGGCCACCGGCTCCAGCGCGACAACCGGGAAGTGCATGGCGGGCTTGCCGTCCACCGTCACCCGCAGTTCGCCCACCGTCGATTGCGCGGTGATCGGCGCAACCAGCGGCGCCTGCGGCGCCCAGACCGATTCGACCTTCGCGCCGGCGGGCACGGTGACGTACGCGTCCCGCGAGAAGCCGACCTTCATGCTGTCCGCCTCGCCCTTCCAGACCTCCGGCGTCGCGACGGTTTGCCCGCTCGCGTAGAGCTTGATGGTATTGAACCCCTGGAAGCCCCATTCCAGCAACTCGCGGCTTTCCTGCGTGCGCAGCTTGTCGGACGCGGTGCCGACCACCACCGTGATCAGCCGCCGCTGATCGCTGCCATTGGGCCGGCGCGCCGAGGCGATGACGCAATAGCCGGCCGATGCCGTATGTCCGGTCTTCAACCCATCAACGCTGGGATCCAGCCACAGCAGCCGGTTGCGGTTGGGCTGCGTGATCTTGTTGAAGGTGAACTGTTTGGCCGAATCGTAGGTCTTGTAGAGCTGAGGAAAATCGCGGATGAAGCGCGTGGCCAGGATCGAAAGATCGCTCGCGGTGGAATACGTATTCGGATCCGGCAGCCCGTGCGGACTGGCGAAACGCGTAGCGTGCAAGCCCAGACGCGCGGCGGTGTCGTTCATGCGTTCGACAAAGGCTTCGACGCTGCCCGACACGGCCTCGGCCAGCGCGACGGCCGCGTCATTGCCCGATTGGATCATCAACCCGCGCAGCAGGTCGTCCACCGACACCTTGGAGTTGGGCTCCAGGAACATCTTCGAGCTTCCCGCCGGCACCTTCCAGGCTCGCGTCGAGATCGTGACGAGTTGGTTCGCCGTCAGCTCTTTCTTGGTCAACGCCTCGAACACCACATAGGCCGTCATGATCTTGGTCAGGGACGCCGGCTCGATGCGCGTCGTGGCCGCGTGCGACGCAATGACCTGGCCGCTGGTTTCATCCAGCAGCAGCCAGGCCTTGGCCGACAGCGCTGGCGCGGGCATCGATTGCGCCATTGCGCTGGACATACAAGCGGTCGCAACGAGCAGGCTCGCCGCCAACTTCTTCATCAACATATAGCTGCTTCACTTCCATGTTCTGGTTTTCTTCGGGCGCGCGAGATCGCAAGGGAAAGGCCTGATTCCAGGCACTTTCCGCGCCTGCCTGCCGCGCGCGCCGCCCGCAATTGGAACATGCGCCGCCAGATAGGTTCATCCGCATGCCTCGCGACGGCGTCTGACCGCGCGCCTTCACAGCGTTTTCCATCGCGCGCGCGGCCTGCGGCTATCGCCCGCGAAATCGCCGGCGAATGTCACGACATCTTGCGAAACCCCTTGCAGAAAGCACTTTTCTGCGTCGAAAACAACAAACAGTGGCTTAAAACCCGTTGGAAAGCCGCTTTTACCGCCACTCTTCCGCTATCATCGGGCGCGTAGCGTCAAATGCCGATATCCGGCACGCGCTGCTCCATGTCCTCAACATACGGATTTTGACCATGGCCACGAAAGCTAAAGCTCCTGCCAAGAAAGTCACCAAGACCGCCGTCAAGGCGCCCGCAAAGAAGGCAACTGCCGCCAAGCCCGCCGTGAAGCCGGCTGCCAAGAAGGCCGTCGCCGCCAAGAAGGTCGCTGCCGCCCCCAAGGCCATCAAGGCCGCGATGAACAAGACCCAGCTCATCGCCTACATCGTTGAGCAATCGGGCGTCGAAGCCAAGTCGGTCAAGGCCGTCCTGGCCAGCCTGGAAACCTCGGTGCTGGGTTCCGTGGACAAGAAGGGCGCTGGCGAATTCACGCTGCCCGGCCTGTTCAAGGTTGCCGTGCAAAAGGTTCCCGCCAAGGCCAAGCGCTTCGGCAAGGATCCGTTCACGGGCGAAGAGCGCTGGTTCCCCGCCAAGCCGGCTTCGGTCAAGGTGAAGGTTCGCCCGCTCAAGAAGCTGAAGGACGCCGCGCAGTAATTTCATTACGCGCAGTCTCCGGTCAAGCCGGAAAGGCCCGCCTCGCAAGAGGCGGGCCTTTCTTTTTTCGCGCGCGCTTTGCGTTATGCCGCCCCCGCTTTGCGTTGATCCCGAGCCGCTGCTAGAATTTTGTCTTTACGTGAAGATACTTCACATTAAAACAATAACCACTCGCCATGAATGACCTCGTCGATCTCGTGATTTCGCAGTGGGCCAAAGAGTGCCCGTCGCAAGACTTCTCCGCCATGTCGGTCGTTGCGCGTCTCTTTCGCTTAAATGCCTTCGCGGCCCGCAACGTCAACCGCACCTTTCGCCAATACAACCTGCACCAGGGCGAATTCGACGTGCTCGCCACGCTCTACCGCACCGGCGCCCCCCACGCCATGAATCCGCAAAAGCTCGTGGAAGCCCTGTTGCTCACGTCCGGCGCCATGACCAATCGCCTGGACAGACTGGAACAGGCCGGGCTGCTCGTGCGCAGCCCCAATCCCGAGGACCGGCGCGGCGTCATCGTGTCGCTCACCGCCGAAGGTCTGCGCGTCATCAAGGTCGTGCTCAAGGACTATCTGGCCGATCTGAATGAATTTCTCGAACCGCTGTCGGCGGCCGAGCGCCGCCAATTGGCCGGTCTGCTGAAGAAACTGCTGCTCAAGCAGGACCAGGACACGCCCGGCAGCGTCGGTGCGTAACCCGTAGCGACCGCTTCATCTTCAATACCATTTGCGCTTCAGATCAGTGACTTCCCCCGAACAAACCACCCCGACCCTCACCGCCCCCATCATCCTCCTGATGTCGGTGGCGACCGGCCTGGCCGTCGCCAGCAACTATTACGCGCAGCCCCTCTTGCACACCATCGGCCAGCAGTTCGCGATTTCGAACGCCACGGCCGGCACGATCGTCACCACCGCGCAGCTCAGCTACGCCGTGGGGCTAATGCTGCTGGTGCCGCTGGGCGACATGTTCGAGCGCCGTTCGCTGATCGTGCTGATGAACCTGCTGTCGGCGGGCGGCCTGCTGATTTCCGCCTTCTCCACCAGCATCTCGATGCTCATCATCGGCACCGCGCTGACCGGCATGCTGTCCGTCGTCGCCCAGATCCTCGTGCCGTTCGCGGCCACGCTGGCGGCGCCCCACGAGCGCGGCAAGGCCGTGGGCACGGTCATGAGCGGGCTGCTGCTGGGCATCCTGCTGGCCCGCACCGCGGCGGGCGCGCTGGCCGACGTGGGCAGCTGGCGCACGGTGTATTGGCTCGCCGCCATCCTGATGCTGTGCATGTCCGCCGTCCTGTGGCGCGTATTGCCTCGCTACCAGAGCCCCACGGCAATGAGCTATCCGCAGCTGCTGGGCTCCATCCTGCGCATGTTCGTCGAGGAGCCCCTGTTCCGCGCCCGGTCCCTCATCGGCGGGCTGCTGTTCGCCGCCTTCAGCATGCTGTGGACGCCGCTGACCTTCCTTCTGGCGGGCCCGCCCTATGAATACAGCAACACCACCATCGGCCTGTTTGGCTTGGCGGGCGCCGCCGGGGCCTACGCTGCCAACCGCTTCGGACGCCTCGCCGACCGCGGTCTGGGCAATCTCGCCACCCGAGTGGGTCTGCTGCTTCTGCTGGGTTCCTGGGGACTGATGGCCTTCGGGCAGGTGTCGGTGCTTGCTCTGCTGGCCGGCATCCTGGTGCAGGATCTGGCGATCCAGGGCGTACACGTCACCAACACCAGCTCCATCTACCGCCTGCGGCCCGAGGCGCGCAGCCGCCTGACCGCCGGTTACGTCACCTGCTACTTCATCGGCGGCGCGTCGGGTTCGCTGGTTTCGTCCTGGCTGTACGCCCATTTCGGCTGGTCCGCGGTGGTGATCGCGGGCGCCGTCCTGGCGGCCCTCACGCTGGCTTATGGCGCGCTTGCGCCCAGTGCGCGCATCCCCGAAATGCCCTCGCCCCCTGCCAGCGCCTAGCACCTCCTATAATCAGGGGTTTTGACCGCCACCGCGCCCCGGCGCGATGGGGCGGCTCACCCCTTTATCGCCACCGCGCACGAGCCCATGCAGGAACGCTACCTCCCCACTACCGTCGAAGCGGCCGCCCAACAAGACTGGCAGGCCCGCGACGTCTATCTGGTCCACGAACACGCCAAGAACCCCGACGGCTCCGAAAAGCCCAAGTTCTACGCCTGCTCCATGCTGCCCTATCCCAGCGGCAAGCTGCACATGGGCCACGTGCGCAACTACACCATCAATGACATGATGGCCCGCCAACTGCGCATGCGCGGCTACAACGTGCTCATGCCCATGGGCTGGGACGCCTTCGGCATGCCGGCGGAAAACGCCGCCATCAAGTCCAAGGTGCCGCCCGCCAAGTGGACTTACGACAACATCGCCTACATGAAGAAGCAGATGAAGGCGATGGGTCTGGCGATCGACTGGACGCGCGAAATGTGCGCCTGCGATCCGCAGTACTACAAGTGGAACCAGTGGCTGTTCCTGAAGATGCTCGAAAAGGGCGTGGCCTACCGCAAGACCCAGGTCGTCAACTGGGATCCGGTCGACCAGACCGTGCTGGCCAACGAACAGGTCATCGACGGCCGCGGCTGGCGTTCGGGCGCCCTCGTTGAAAAGCGCGAGATCCCCGGTTACTACCTGCGCATCACCGATTACGCCGACGAACTGCTCGGCGCCGTTCAGAACGACCTGCCCGGCTGGCCCGAGCGCGTGCGCCTGATGCAGGAAAACTGGATCGGCAAGTCCGAAGGCCTGCGCTTTGCCTTCCCGCACCAGATCGCCGGCCAGGACGGCCAGTTGATCCAGGACGGCAAGCTGTACGTCTTCACCACCCGCGCCGACACGATCATGGGCGTGACGTTCTGCGCCGTGGCGCCCGAACACCCGCTGGCCTCGCACGCGGCGGCCAACAATGCGCCGCTGGCCGCGTTCATCGAACAATGCAAGCTTGGCGGCACCACCGAGGCCGAAATGGCCACGCGTGAAAAAGAAGGCATGCCCACGGGCCTGTTCGTCACGCACCCCATCACGGGCGCGCAGATCGAAGTCTGGGTCGGCAACTACGTGCTCATGACCTACGGCGACGGCGCCGTCATGGGCGTGCCGTCGCACGACGAGCGCGACTTCGCCTTCGCCAAGAAATACAACCTGCCCATCGTGCAGGTCGTAGACGTGGCCGGCAAGGACTATTCCACCGACGCCTGGCAGGAATGGTACGGCGACAAGCAATCGGGCCGCACCATCAATTCCGGCAAGTACGACGGCCTGTCCTACAAGGAAGCCGTGGACGCCATCGCGGCCGACCTCGGCGAAAAGGGCCTGGGCGAAAAGCAGACCACGTGGCGCCTGCGCGACTGGGGCATTTCGCGCCAGCGCTACTGGGGCACCCCGATCCCGATCATCCACTGCGAAGACTGCGGCCCGGTGCCGGTCCCGGAAAAGGACCTGCCCGTGGTCCTGCCCGACGACCTCATCCCCGATGGCAGCGGCAATCCGCTGGCCAAGAACGAGGCCTTCCTGTCCTGCGCCTGCCCCAAGTGCGGCAAGCCCGCGCGCCGCGAAACGGACACCATGGACACGTTCGTGGACTCGTCCTGGTACTTCATGCGCTACACCTCGCCCGGCAACGACAACGCCATGGTCGACCAGCGCAATGACTACTGGATGCCGATGGACCAGTACATCGGCGGCATCGAGCACGCCGTGCTGCACCTGCTGTATGCGCGCTTCTGGACCAAGGTCATGCGCGACATGGGCCTGCTCAACTTCGACGAACCCTTCACCAAGCTGCTGTGCCAGGGCATGGTGCTGAACCACATCTACTCGCGCAAGACGCCCCAGGGCGGCATCGAGTATTTCTGGCCTGAAGACGTCGACAACGTCTACGACGATCGCGGCGCCATCGTCGGCGCCAAGCTGAAGTCGGACGGCTCGGCCATCAACTACGGCGGCGTGGGCACGATGTCCAAGTCCAAGAACAACGGCGTCGATCCGCAATCCCTGATCGACACGCTGGGCGCCGACACGGCCCGCCTGTTCGTCATGTTCGCCAGCCCGCCCGAGCAGACCCTCGAATGGTCCGACTCCGGCGTCGAAGGTTCCAACCGCTTCCTGCGCCGCCTCTGGTCCATCAGCTACGGCCATCGCGAAGCCATCGCCCGTGGCCTGGCCCAAGGTACGGACTGGACGCAGGCGCCCGCCGCCGTCAAGGATCTGCGCCGCGAGGTCTACGGATTGCTCAAGCAGGCCGACTACGACTACCAGCGCATCCAGTACAACACCGTCGTGTCCGCCTGCATGAAGATGCTGAACGCCATCGACGACGCCAAGCTGCCGGAAGGCGCCGAGGCCGACGCAGCTTATGCCGAAACCGTCGGCGTCCTGCTGCGCGTGCTGTACCCGGTCGTGCCGCACGTCACCTGGCACCTGTGGCAGGATCTGGGCTACGCCAAGGAACTCGGCGACCTGCTCGATGCGCCGTGGCCGCACGTGGACGAAGCCGCCCTCGTCGCCGACGAGATCGAACTGATGCTCCAGGTCAACGGCAAGCTGCGCGGTTCCATCCGCGTGGCCGCCAAGGCCCCCAAGGAAGACATCGAAAAACTGGCCGCCAGCCAGGAAGAGGTCGCCCGATTCCTGGAAGGCCGTCCGCCCAAGCGTGTCATCGTGGTTCCGGGCAAACTGGTCAACGTCGTAGGCTGATGAGGTCAAGCATGTACTTCGCCGGGCAACAATCGCAACTCTCCCGCCAATCCTGGCTGCTGCGCGGCGCCTGCCTGGCGCTGTTCATGCTGCTCACCGCCTGCGGTTTCGCGCTGCGCGGCGTGACCCCGATGCCGTTCGAACGCCTGTACGTAGGCATCCCCGATACCACCCAGTTCGGCGCGGACGTGCGCCGCGCGCTGCGCGCGGCCTCGCCCGACACCAAGCTGGTCGACACGCCCAAGGAAGCGCAGGCGATCCTCCAGCAGGTCAATGACTCGCGCACGCTGCGCGAGGTCTCGCTCAACGCTCAGGGCCGTGTGGAATCCTACGAACTCGGCATCAACTACACGTTCCGCCTGATCGACGCCCAGGGCCGCGCGCTGGTCCCGGACACGACGCTGTCCATCTACCGGGAAATGCCGTACGACGATCAGGTCGTGCAGGCCAAGCAGGGCCAGATCGACACCCTGTTCAAGGCCATGCAACGCGATCTGGTCTCGCGCGTGCTGCGCCGCATCACCGCGCCTGACGTGCACAAGGCATTCGAAGCCGCGCAGGAAGGCGACGACGAAAACACGCCGCTGTTCAACCCGAACGAACCGCAGCGGCCGCGCGTGCCCACTCCCTGGCAGACGCCGTCCGTCACCGACCCGACCAACGTCCGCTAGCCCATGGCACAGCCTCTGGACGCGGATCGGCTGGCCGAACACCTGCAGCGGCCCGGCAATCGGCTGGCGCCGCTGTACACGGTCTCCGGCGACGAACCGCTGCTGGTGACCGAAGCCGTCGACGCGTTGCGCGCTGCCGCGCGCAACGCCGGCTACACCGAGCGCCTGTCCATGGTGATGGACGCGCGAAGCGACTGGAGCGCGGTCCTTGCCGCCACCCAGAGCGTGTCGCTGTTCGGCGACCGCCGCATCCTTGAAATCAAGATCCCCACCGGCAAGCCGGGCAAATCCGGCGCCGACACCCTGACCAAGCTGGCCGAACAGGCCGAAAAGCAGCCCGAGGCCGATACGCTCGTCTTGATCGCCTTACCGCGCCTGGACAAGGCCACCCGCGAAAGCCGCTGGATGCAAGCGCTGGTGCGCGCCGGCATGGCCGTCGACATCGCCAACATCGAACGCAGCCGCCTGCCCGCCTGGGTCGGCATGCGCTTGGCGCGTCAGAACCAGCGCGCCGACAGCGCCACCCTGCAATGGATGGCGGACAGGGTCGAAGGCAATCTGCTGGCCGCCCACCAGGAAATCCAGAAGCTCGGCCTGCTCTACCCCGAGGGCCAGCTCGCCCCCGAGGACGTGGAGCGCGCCGTGCTGAACGTCGCCCGCTACGACGTCTTCGGCCTGCGCGACGCCATGCTGGCCGGCGACATCGGACGCACCATCCGCATGATCGACGGCTTGCGCGCCGAAGGCGAAGCCCTGCCGCTGGTGCTGTGGGCGGTCGGCGAAGAAATCCGCCTGCTTGCCCGTATTGCCGAGGCGCGCGCGTTGGGACAGGACGCCAACGGCCTCATGCGCCGCCTGCGCATCTTCGGCGCCCACGAACGCTTGGCGCTGCAGGCGCTGAACCGGGTCCAGCCCGGCGTCTGGCCCGCCGCCGTGCAGCACGCCCACGAAGTCGACCGCCTCATCAAGGGCCTCTCGGTGCCCGGCCGCCTCTCGGATCCCTGGGAAGAAATGACCCGGCTGGCCCTGCGCGTGGCCGCCGCCGGCGGACGACCGTGAAGGCGGCCTCGCCGCCGCCTTCGCCTCGTCCCCCTTGCGCTCCCACACCCGGTCCCCAGACCGGATCTCGCCCGGCCCGACAGCCGGATATACACTGAATCTCCAGGCGGCGCCCGCGCCGCCCCATCACATGATCGACGCCGCCATGTCCTCGTCCTCCATCGAACAAGCCATGCTCACCCTGGGCGAAAACGCCCGCCGCGCCTCGCGCGCCATGATGCGCGCCGACAGCGCCGCCAAAAACCAGGCGCTGATCGCCATGGCCGACGCCCTGGCCGCCAGCCACGACGAACTGAAAGCCGCCAACGAGAAAGACGTGGCCGCTGCCCGCGCCAATGGGCTGGAACCCGCGCTGCTGGACCGCCTGACGCTGTCGGACAAGACGCTGGCGCACATGGCAGAAGGCCTGCGCCAGATCGCCGCGCTGCCCGATCCGATCGGCAGCATCACCGCCACCACCGTCCGGCCAAATGGCATGCGCGTCGCCCAGATGCGCGTGCCATTAGGCGTGATCGGCATCATTTACGAATCGCGCCCCAACGTCACCATCGACGCCGCGGCCCTGTGCCTGAAGTCCGGCAATGCCGCCATCCTGCGCGGCGGCAGCGAGGCCCTGCACTCCAACGTGGCGCTCGGCCGCATCGTGCAAGCGGGCCTGGCCGCCGCCGGCCTGCCGCAGGATGCGGTGCAGGTCGTCGCCACCGCCGACCGCGCGGCGGTGGGCGCGCTCATCACCATGACCGAACACATCGACGTGATCGTGCCGCGCGGCGGCAAGGGCCTCATCGCCCGCCTGTCCCAAGAGGCGCGCGTGCCGCTCATCAAACACCTGGACGGCAACTGCCATATCTACATCGACGCCGCGGCGGATCCGGACAAGGCCCACGCCATCGCCCTGAACGCCAAGACCTACCGCTACGGCATCTGCGGCGCCATGGAGACGCTGCTGATCGACGCGGTGGCCGCCGTGTCCATCCTGCCCAGCCTGGCCGCCGCCTTCACCGAACACGGCGTGGAACTGCGGGGCTGCCCGCGCACACTGGCGCTGCTGCCTCACGCCACGCCCGCCACCGAAGAAGACTGGGCCACCGAATACCTGGCGCCCATCCTGGCCGTGCGCATCGTCGACACGCTGGACGACGCCATCGAACACATCGCACGCTACGGCTCGGGCCACACCGACGCGATCGTCACGCAAGACCTGTCGGCGGCGCAGCGCTTTCAGCGCGAGGTCGACTCCAGCTCGGTCTACGTCAATCTTCCGACCTGCTTTGCGGACGGCTTCGAGTACGGCCTGGGCGCCGAGATCGGCATCTCCACGAACCGTCTGCATGCGCGCGGCCCCGTGGGCCTGGAAGGCCTGACCACGCTCAAGTGGGTGCTGAACGGCGAAGGCCAGACCCGCGGCTGACAGCCCGGGCGCGCCCGCGCTCGTACTGACGCGGCCCTGAACACG
The DNA here is from genome assembly GCF_002388205.1 of Achromobacter sp. UBA4530. Taxonomy (NCBI): domain Bacteria; kingdom Pseudomonadati; phylum Pseudomonadota; class Betaproteobacteria; order Burkholderiales; family Alcaligenaceae; genus Achromobacter; species Achromobacter sp. UBA4530. Next base: position 140,103 of record NZ_DGMA01000043.1, read on the forward strand.
GGGCCGCGCCAAGCCCTCTACAATAGGGCCAGCTTTTTTGCCTGAATTTGTCCATCCCACGCGGCCCGGCCGCGCATCGTTGAGATCCCCATGCATTCACCCGTCATGGCCATGGCCTTCAGCCTTTTCGTGCTCTGTTTCATCACCTGCACGATCAGCGGCATCGTGCTGTTCTTCGTCAAGACCAAGCAGGTCAATGCGGCGCTCAAGCACCCGTACCTGCAGCACCGGCCGTTCAAGCAGTTTCCGCTGGCGATCCAGGCCGCGATCATGCTGGATTACTTCTTCCGCCTGATGTTTCCGGGCACGCGCTTCTGGCTGATCGGCAACGCCAACGACCTGCTGTCCCACGTCGAACCCAAGAAGATCCCGCTCGCCCTGAAATGGCCGATCGTCGGTTTCTGGGGCTCGTGCTGGCTGGGTCTGATTGCCATGATCGTGTTGTGGATCATGCTGTTCCTAGGAGTCTGAACGCATGCAGATCAAGTTTGAAGACTATCCCGGCAGCGTCGATGCGGCGCGCTTCCTGATTGCCGCGCGCCAGTCGGGCATCGCCGGCCCGCGCCTGCCCGCCGAATGCCGCCCGCAGTCCTTGGGCCAGGCATTTGCGGTGCAGCAGCGCACGGCCGAACTGCTGCGCGAGACTCGCCAAGACAGCATCGCCGCCTGGAAAAGCGCGCTGCCGTCTCCGGAAAAAACCGTCGTGGCGCCCATCTACGCATCAGGCACGGCGGACGCCGCGGCCGGCCCCATCGCCGCCGGCAGCGACATCGTGCGCATTGAGCCCGAGATCGCATTTGAGCTTGCCCGCGACCTGCCGCCGCGCGACACGCCGTACACCGACGCCGAGATCGACGCCGCGGTGGGCGGCGCCCGCCTGGCGCTGGAAGTCCTGGGCTGTCGCTACGCGTCCCCGGAACACGCCAGCCTGCCCGAACTGCTGGCGGACCACATGTTCAATCAGGGACTGGTGCTTGGCCCCCGCATCTCGTCGCCCGATTCGGCGCCGGGCTGCATGACCATCACGCTCAAGGTCGACGGCGTCGAAGTCGAGCAGCACGCCGGCATCCACCCCAACGATCGTCCCAAAGCCGGACTTTATTGGCTGGCCAATTTCCTGCGAGAGCAAGGTCTGGGTCTGACGGCCGGCCAGCAAGTCATCACCGGATCGTACGCGGGCTTCCTGGACGTCCCCGCGAATAAGGACGTCGAACTGACGTACGGCGATCTGGGCGTGCTGAAGGTGCGCTTCGGCGGTTGAACACGCACGCCGGTGGATGAAGATGCGGTCAGGCGGCGCCCGCCGCCCGTGCCGCTATTGGCCCGTGCCGCTGTTGGCCCGTGACGCTGTTGGCCCGTGACGCTGTTGGCCCGTGACGCTGTTATCGAAGCGCCGGCTCCGCGATGCTTACCGCCTCGCCCCCCGCCTCGATGATTTCACCGGCTGCCAGGCACAGGTCCTCGCGGAAGCGCCCCGCCACCACCTGCACACCCACCGGACTGGGCCCCGCGCTGCCCATGGCCACGGACAGTCCGGGCAGGCCCATGAACGGGAGCCCAATTTGGGTCATCTGCGCGCGCCAGACCCGCGCGTAGGCCGCGTCGCCCTGCAGGTCGAGGTTGTCGGGGAACGGCAATTCGGCCGACACCGGCAGCAATAGCACCGGATACTCGGCAAAAAACACCTCCCACAGGCGCGTGAGCGTCGCACGGCGCGTCAACACCGCCGAAAAGCTTGTCAGATCGGCGCTTGCCGCCTTGTCGCGCTGCCCGGCCAGCGCCACCAACGCGCCTCGGTCGCCCTCTTTTTCCGCTGCCGCCACCATGGCGTCATAGCCGTCGGCCATCCACATGCGGATCTGCAGGTCGGCGGCCTCCTGCATCGGGGGTATCGCTTCCAGCGTATCGACCGTCCAGCCTGCTTCGCTCAGCCGCCGCGCCGCTTCCTGCAATGCCTTCACGATGGCCGGATCGGTGTCCATGCCGTCGGGGTTCAAACACAGCGCGGCGCGCTTCGGCACTTCCGGGCCGGTCAGCGGCGCGGGCACCCACCACGGATCACGCGGATCCGGCGCGGCCAGCGCGGCCAGCCCCAACCGGATATCGGCAATGGTGCGCCCCAACGGACCCGACACCGCCGTGATCTGACCGCCAATCGACCGCTCCGGCAGCGCCGCGTTATACGCCGCCACCCGGCCCAGCGACGGACGCAGGCCATGCACGCCGCACGCATACGCCGGATAACGGATCGAACCAGCGATGTCCGTGCCATGCGCCAGATGCCCGATGCCGGCCGCCACCGCAGACGCGGCGCCGCCCGACGAGCCGCCCGGCGTCAACGCCGGATTACGGGAATTGCGCGTATCGCCATGCAGCGCGTTGCCGGTAAACCAGCGCAGCGAAAACGCCGGCGTATTGGTCCTGCCCACGATCACCGCACCGGCGCGCCGCAAGTTGTCGACGACGGGACTGTTCCGTTCGGCGATCAGGTCCTTCTGCAGACGCACGCCGTTAGTCGTGGCAAAGCCTGCCTGATCCACGTTGACCTTCACGGTGACGGGCACACCCGCCAGCAGGCCGGGATCTTCCCCGCGCGCGAGCGCCGCGTCCACCTCTGCGGCCTGCGCCAGCACGTCCTCAGGCCGGTGATCTACCACCGCGTTGATCGCGGGATTGACGGCATCGAGCCGTTGCAGCGCGCTTTGCGCAGCCTGCACGGCGGACACCTCACGCTTGCGGACAAGGGTGGCAAGCTCAACTGCGGACAAACGCCAAAGATCGGACACGCGCGACTCCTGAAAATGTGGATTTTTCTGCGGGCCAGCAAACCTTAGCGCCAGTCTCGCCACTCCACAACCCTCGGCTTGCCGCTAATTGCTCTCTTCGAAGACGTCGACAATCGCGTCCGCCACCGCCCGCACGCGCGCGGTGCGGTTCAGGTCGCCATGCATCACCAGCCACAGGTCATAGGCCTCGCTGCGGGCTGGCCAGATCCGCACCAGTTCGGGATGGTCCGGCGCCATATGGGTCGGCAACTCGCCGATGCCCAGTCCCGCCACCACCGCGTCGATGATCATCAGCCCGGAATTCACCTCGACGCCGATGCGGCCGTTGCGGGTGGGCTCGCCGCATAGCGAGTCCGACCAGCCGGGCAGCACGGCCTGCTGATACGCGATCAAGGTGTGCCCCGCGAACGCGGTGCCGGGCTTGGGTTCACCATGCGCGGCCAGGTACGACCGCGACGCGTACAACCCCACCTCCTTGCGCGCCAGATGGCGATGGATCAGGTCGGGGTTGTCGGGCTTGATGTTGCGGATGGCCAGATCGGCCTCGCGGCGCGTCAGATTGCTGATCTGAATGCCGGTGGACAGCACCACGCGGATATCCGGGTGCTCGGCATGGACCCGCTTGATGGCTTCCATGATGAAGTAGCGAGCCACCGTTTCCGAAGTCGCTATCCGGACAACGCCGGACAGTCGGTGATCCAGCCCCTGCATCTGGCGTTGAAGCTGGTCAGCCGCCTGCTCCATGCGCTCGGCGGCGGCAAAGGCCAGCTCGCCCGCCGCTGTCGGCACGTATCCGCCCGGCGTGCGCAGGAAAAGTCGCGCGTCCAACGACGCTTCCAATGCCGCCAAACGCCGGCCGGCAGTGGCCTGGTCGATCTGCAGAACCGCCGCAGCGCCGCGCAGCGTTCCCACGCGGTGGATCGCCAGAAATATCCGTGCGTTATCCCAATCCATTTCAAGCCTTTGATGCAATTCTGCATGACTATAAAGCAGTAATTCGGCTTTTTTGCATCAAAGGATCCGCCTAAGCTTTGCCCTCTCCGCGCGTTGCGCCATCAGAAAGAAACTTGCCATGTCCTCCGCCTGCCGCCCCTTCATTTCAATGGACGTGCCGCCCGCTTCCTCCACGGGATGGGTGCCCTTGGTCACCCTGGCCGTCGGCTTCGTCATGGCCATGCTCGACGTGACGGTGGTCAATGTCGCAATCCCCAGCATCGCGCTCCAGTTCACCGTGCCGCTCACGGACCTCGTCTGGATCGTCGACGGCTACACCCTGACCTTCGCCGCGTTGCTTCTGGTTGCCGGCGCGCTGGCCGACCGCTATGGCGCCAAGACGCTCTACCTGACCGGGCTGGGCGTGTTCACCGCCGCGTCCCTGCTTTGCGGGCTGGCGCCGAACGCCGACATGCTGATCGCGGCGCGGATGCTGCAGGGCGTTGGCGCGGCGCTCTTCATGCCCAGCTCGCTCAGCCTGCTCACGCACGCCTATGCCGACGAAAACGTGCGCAACCGCATGCTGGCCGCATGGTCAGCCATTGTGGCCGTCGCTGGCGCATCCGGACCGTTGCTTGGCGGCGCGCTGATCCACCAGTTCGGCTGGCGCAGCATCTTCCTCATCAACATCCCGCTGGGTCTGGCCGGCCTGTGGCTCGCCCGACGCCGCATCGCAACCGCGCCGCGGCGTCCCCGCGCGCTCAATCCCTTGAGCCACCTGCTCGGCGTCGTCGCGCTGTCTTCCTTGTGCTTCGTCCTGATCCAGGGCAACGCGTATGGCTGGGCCTCCCCGTCGATCGCTGCCACGGCGCTGCTGAGCCTCGCTGCGTCGGCGCTGCTCGTGCACCGCGAACGCCGGCACGCCCAGCCCATCATCCCGCGTGCGCTCTTCGCCACCCGTCAATTCGCCGCCGCCAACGGCGTGGGCTTTCTCATCAACCTCGCCTCATATGGCCAGTTGTTCCTGCTGAGCCTGTTCCTGCAACACGCGCGCGGCGCCGATGCGTTGCAGACGGGCATCGAACTCGTGCCGATGCTGGCGGTCTTCTCCATCGGCAATCTCATCTCGGGCCGCGTGTCGTCGCGGTGGAGCGTGTCGGCCTCGCTGCTGGGCGGCGTCTCGCTCGCGGCGGTGATGAGCGCCATCGGCATCGCCACCTTTACACCCGGCGTCGCCTACTGGCCCTTCGCCGTTGTCGTCGCCCTGGCCAACCTGGGCGTCGGCATCGCCGTGCCTGCGATGACCAGCATCGTCATGCAGGTCTCCGGCAGCCAGCACGCCAACAGCGCGGCCGCAGCTCTTAATGCCAATCGCCAATCCGGCGCGTTGGTCGGCGTTGCAGTCATGGGCACCATCCTGCATCTCTTGCCGGACTGGCATGCCAGCCTGCCCGCGGCCTACAGCGTGATCACGGTCAGCTACGTCATCACCGTCGTGCTGTCCGTGCGCTTCCTGCGCCGCGCCCGCAACGCCTGAGCGCGCAGCGGTATGTTGCTTTAGCCGCCCGCCATAATCGCGACGCCGCGCCCAGCGTAGAACCTGTCGAAATCAGACAGCGGCAGCTCCACGTCCGCTTGCGAACCCGGCTCGCCCGACGGGTTGTGAAACCTCACAGACGTGGGCGTGGCGCGCGTCACCAGCACCAGATGTCCGCCTTTTTTCGGTGGCTCCCTGTCGGGCCATCGAATCCAGGGGTGGACCGACGCCATGAAGAAATTCGACTGCGCCATCAGACCCGGCAGGTCCGACGCGGGCAGATCGACGCACACCTGCGCATGCAAACCGAAAACGTCGGCGACATATCGCACGAACGGCGCATAGATCAGGCCCTTGATGTTTCCGTCCGCTTCCTCCACGTAGGCGCCATACGGCAAGCTGCCGCGGGCGAGCGCCAAGGTTGGATGAACGCGCCCGGTCCGCGCCGCCAGCACCATCTTCAAACATGCCATCCCGCAGACATGGCTGGCCCAGCGCACATACTCGTGCAGATCCCGTGCGCCGGAATCGCGCCATGCGGGGTCGTGCGCCAGATCCAGCTCCTTGCGAATGATCTCGCCCGCCCGATGCGCGGACTCCCATTGGCAGAAATACGGAACGGTTTCGCGCGCGGGCGTCGGACTCATGCAAGGCTCCCGAGAGGTCGGAAAACCCTTATGTTGCCGCCGCACTGCCCGCGTGGCAACGGCCCTTGCTTTGCTTCACAATGCACCAAACCCAACAAAGGAGACCTGCATGTCCAGCATTGCGCCGTCTAGTTCTGCTTCGTCCGGTTCTGCTTCGTCCGGTTCTGCTTCGTCCGGTTCTGCTTCGTCCGGTCCTGCTTCGTCCAGCTCTGCCTCGCCCGGTCCTGTTTCGTCCAGTTCCGTTCCGCCCAGTTCTATTTCTTCCAGCCCCGGCCCCATCCGCCGCGTCGCCATCGTCGGCGCCGGCACCATCGGCGCCAGTTGGGCTGCCCTGTTCCTCGCGCACGGGCTGGAAGTCGTCGTCAGCGATCCCGGCCCGCATGCACAGGCCCAGACCCTTGCCCGCGTGCACGCGGCATGGCCGGTCCTGGCCGAGCTCGGCCACGTGCGCCCCGGCGCCACCGCCGACGCGTTGCGCTTCGACCCCGACCTGCAAACCGCCCTGGCTGGCGTCGACTTCGTCCAGGAAAACGCGCCCGAGCGCGAAGATTTCAAAACCGACCTCTTCGCCCGCATCGACGCCATCCTGCCCCCGCACGTCATCGTCGCTTCCAGTTCGTCCGGCCTCATCATGAGCCGCCTGCAATCGCGCTGCCGCCATCCCCAGCGTTTCGTGATCGGCCACCCCTTCAATCCTCCCCACCTCATCCCGCTGGTCGAAGTCGTCGGCGGCGATCAGACTTCGGCCGACACCATGGACCGCGCCATCGACTTCTACCGCAGCATGGGCAAACACCCCATCCGGCTGAACAAGGAAGTCCCGGGCCACATCGCCAACCGCCTGCAAGCCGCCCTATGGCGGGAGGCCATCCACCTGGCCGCCGAAAACGTCGCCAGCGTCGCGGACATCGACGCCGCCGTCTCCCAAGGCCCCGGCCTGCGCTGGGCCCTTTTCGGCCCCCACATGACGTTCAACCTGGGCGGCGGCGAAGGCGGCCTCGCCCACTTCATGCACCACTTGCTAGGACCCGTGCAGACCTGGTGGGATGACCTCGGCACCCCCGAGGTCACGCCAGCACTGCAACAACGCCTCATAGAAGGCGTCAACGCCGAGGCCGGCCACCAAAGCATCGCAGACCTCGTCGAAGCCCGCGACGCGCAACTCACTGCGTTGATCAAAGTGTTGCGCCGGTGAGACCCCCGGGAAAGGGACGCCGGGGCGTTCAGTTCGGCGGCGCTAACATCGTGGGAGTCGACATCGAACGTCGGCAGCCAAAGCCAATCCAAGCGCCGCGTGGCGGGGCGACCGAGGGTGCACCGCGGTTTATGTATGAAGCCGATATTGGAAAATCTTGCTCAAACGTCATGCGCAATGGGCTGGCGCGCCTTTGCGCCGGCATGCTTTTCCACCGGCACGCTTTTCCACCGGCACGCTTTTCCACCGGCACGCTTTTCCACCGGCACGCTTTTCCACCGGCACGCTTTTCCAACGGCAAGCTTTTCCACCGGCGACGCTATTGGCAACGCCTCTCCACCGGCGACGCTTTGCGCAGGTCCGAAACTTGCTCCGCTTTTAAGTGCCTGATCGTGAGAAGGGTGCCCCGTCGTGAGACAGGAACCTGCTCTCGGCAAGAAATGCGTTCTCTATCCGACCGTCTTCGTCACCAACGAAGGAGTTTTCTCGAATGATTTCCGTAATTCACGACACCGACCGTTCCCGCTTCACCGCCACCGTCGACGGCGTAATCTGCGTCCTGGACTATCAGCTCGAAAACGGCGCCATGGCCATCACGCACACGGGCGTGCCCAGTGCGGTCGGCGGCCGCGGCATCGCCGCCGAACTGACCCGCCAGGCACTGCTCACCGCGCGCGAAAACGGCTGGAAGGTCCGCCCCTACTGCTCCTACGCCGACGCCTACATCCGCCGACATCCCGAATACACTGACCTGTTGGCGTAATCCTCTCTCGCAAGACAACTCACTTCAACTCCCCGCCGTGCCGAAGCAACCAAGTCACACCAAAGCGCCTTGCCCCTGCGGCAGTCCTCGTTCCTACGCCGACTGCTGCGGCCGCTGGCACGACGGCCCGCAATCGCTTCAAGCCCCCACTGCCGAAGCCCTCATGCGCTCGCGATACAGCGCCTTCGTGCTGGACAAGCTGCCCTACCTGCTGGCCACTTGGCATCCCACCACGCGCCCCGCGTCACTCGAGTCCAATTCGCCCGGTTTGAAATGGCTTGGCCTGCAGATCAAGGCCGCAGCCGACCAGGACGCCGAACACGCCACCGTCGAATTCGTAGCCAGAAGCCGCCTGGACGGCCGCGCCAGCCGCATGCACGAGACCAGCCGCTTCGTGCGCGAGAACGGACAATGGTTCTACCTCGACGGCGACGTGCGCTGATCCCAGCGCAGCCAATTGCCAGCGTTAAGGCGCGTACGGTGCCAAGTCCCCGTCAATGGCCTGCTTCAGCGCATCCAGCAGATCGATGCCGACGGCGCCAAGCCCGCGCGCGTCGCCCACGATCGCCAGCTCGGTCGGCGGCACATCGGCAAATCCGTCTGCAGCGGCCAATTCAACGTGCGTCTCCAGCCGCGCCGAGGTCGGCAACAGACTGATCCCCAACCCCGCCGCGACCGCTGCCTGCACGCCGGCCAGACTATGGCTGTGGTACGCGATATGCCACGGCTGCCCGGCGCTTTCCAGCGCATAGATCATCCGCTTGCGATAGACACATCCCTGCGGAAATAGGACCAACGGCACCACCGCTGCCTTCTCATTGCGCTGTCGACCGCCCACCCACACCAGGCGTTCCGGCCATGCCGCAAGGCAAGGACCATCGCCAGGCTCCCGCTTGACCAGCGCCAGCTCCAGCTCGCCGGACGCCAGCCCTGCGCGAAGATCCGTGCTCATGCCGCTAAGCGTTTCCAACCGCACCTGCGCGTGGCGCGCGGCAAATTCCGCCAGCAGCACCGTCAACCGCGACACATCGAAGTCCTCCGGCACACCCAGCCGTATCACCCGCGCGGTCCGCGGCGCTGACAACACATGCTCCGCCTCCCCTGCGATCGCCAGCAAGCGTCGCGCATAGGCCAACATCAGCTCGCCGTCCTCGGTTGCCGACACATTGCCGCCCGCGCGGTCCCGAAGCAGCAACGTCTTGCCCACGCTCTGCTCAAGCTTGCGCACCTGCTGACTGACGGTCGATTGCGTGCGATGCACCCGGCCGGCGGCGCGGGTGAAACTGCCTTCGTCCACGACGCAGACCAGCGTCTTCAATAGTTCGAGATCAAGCATCCGGTTCAACCCATAGTGGACATCGCCCGCCTTGGCCTTCAAGCAGGACAAGCTTATTTATCAATCAACTGAGTGTGAGTTTTTTATTAATTTTACAACTGCACCACCAGGATCTTACGCTCTGGATTCCACCATCGCCGAAGGAACCGACATGCCCCTCAATCACACTCGACCCCAATGGCTCACTTTTGACTGCTACGGCACGCTCATTCAATGGGACGAAGGCCTGCAGGCCGCAGTGGAAAAGATCCTCGAGGCCCACCCCGGGTCGACGCCGCGGCCCTCCGCTGCGCAGTTCCTGCATGAATACGACGAGCACGAGCACCGCCTCGAGCGCACCCCGCCCTACCGCAACTTCGCTGACGTAACCCGCGAATCATTGCGGCTCACCATGGCGCATTTTGGCCTTCCGTACCGACCCGAAGACGCAACGATGCTCACGAGCAGCATCTCCCGCATGCCACCGTTTCCCGAAGTCGTCGACACGCTCGGCAAGCTCAAGCAAGCCGGCTTCCGCCTTTGCATCATTTCCAACACGGACGACGACATCATCGCTGGCAACGTCGCACAACTGGGCGGCCATATCGACCGCGTCATCACGGCCGAGCAGGCCCACGCGTACAAGCCGTCACGCGCCATCTTCGCTCACGCCCATCAAGCGCTGGGGGTCACCCCAGCAGACGTCGTGCACATCTGCGCCAGCCCACACCTGGACCTCGTCGCGGCCCGCGACATCGGCTTCCGATGCGTCTGGATCGACCGCGGCACCGGCCGCAAGCCCTTGCCTGACTACCGCCCTGAAGCTACCGTAGCAACTCTGGATCGTGTGCCTGACCTGTTCCGCGACGCCGGCTGGCTCTGATCCCCATCCCATCTCTTATTGAAGGTTGCCATGAACCAGGAACCCGGTTTCGCCGACGCTCTCTTCCATGCCGATCCCGTAACCGCGTTGCGCACGGACCTGGCGCTGGCACTCCGTGCAGCGGCAGCTCACGGCTTGGGCGAAGGCGTCTGCAACCACTTCAGCGTCGCATTGCCCGGCGACCCCGATCATTTCCTTCTCAACCCTCGAGGCCTGATGTGGAACGAGGTCCAGGCGGAAGACATCGTGCTCGTCGACGCGTATGGCAACAAACTCGCCGGCCGGCACGAGGTTGAACCGACAGCCATGTTCATCCACGCTGCGATCCATCGCATCGCGGGCAAGGCCTGTGTGCTGCACACCCACATGCCCTACGCCACCGCGCTCACCCTTACTTCCGATCGCGGCCTGGACACCACCCTGTCCCAAAACGCCATGCGCTTCCATGGCCGGCTTGCCATCGACGCGGAATACAACGGACTCGCGTTGGACGTGACCGAAGGCGAACGGATCGCCCACGCCATGCAGGGCGCCGACATCGTCTTTTTGGGCAATCATGGCGTCGTTGTCTGCGGGGAACGACTCGATTACGCGTACGACGACCTCTTCTTCCTCGAACGCGCCTGTACCGCGCAGGTCCTCGCGCAATCCACCGGGCGTCCACTCGAACCTGTCAACGCGGAAATCGCAGCGAAGGTCGCCGCACAGATTCAAAGTGAACGCCTGCAGTCCGAGCTGTTCTTCGAAGCCCTGCGCCGCCAGCTGCCCTAACCTCGAAAACATCGTACCCAAACAAAAACCCCTCGCGGCGCCAGCCGCGAGGGGTTTATTAATTAAAGCGATATACCAAGGATGTTTTGAGGCCAGCAGCGCATAGCCGCGCCCCGCGCCGACGTATTAGCGCCCCGCGCCCGACCTGCTTCTGTTGTCAGGCATAGGTACCGCTCGACACGCGCCGGCCATGTAGCTGGGCACTCATTTCCGACGCCACAAAGACAAAAC